>CAVBAZ010000170.1:0-8272 GCA_963593515.1 Bacteroidaceae bacterium | reverse complement strand
CGGCGTTGGTGATCATGACCTCTTTGGGCTCATAGCCCATGATCTTGCTGGTGACAGCCTCACAGGCCACCAGATCCTTGGAGCCGACGATCAGATCCATCTTCTTGGTCTCACCGAAGATGGGGCCCAACCCCTGCTGGCCATAGGTGCCGTCGATGATCTCCAGACAGGGCTTCAGGTGCAGGCACCAGTCCACGACGCCCTCGATCAGGCCCTTCTTGTGGAAGTCCTTCTTCTGGGTGTCGATCAGCAGGCCCTTCAGGTTCTTCATGCCCAGGGTGACCTCGGTCTGGTCGTGGGTCTTCATGACGGGGACGGTGATGATGGCGTCGCAGTCACGCACCAGTTCCCAGGTGTTGATCTTGTTGAACACCACGCCGTTCTCGATATCCACGGTGCAGCGGGCATTCTCCTTCTGCTTCAGGTCGATGACGGGGATGCCCTTGTCGCGCAGCTCCTGATAGCCGCACTTGGCGATGGTCAGCTCGGTGTCGGCACCGGCGGCGGAGGACTCAGCGATGACAGGCACGCCGCCCACGGCCTTAACGGCCTCATAGATGGCCAGACAGACCTCCCAGCGGGTAACGCCACCGGACAGACGCTCGGTAGGGCAGGCCACCAAATTGGGCTTGATGATGACTTTATAGCCGGGCTTGATAATATCCTCCAGCCCGCCAACATCGGCGATGACCTGGTCGACAACGGCCTTGATGGAGGCGTAATCCTCGCCGTGGGTCTTGCGAATGGAAACAGTAGACATAGTTCCTCCTGTATTTGTAAAAATAAATAACGTTAAGCCACGCATGGTAATGCTGCATAAACAGGCATGACAGGTGGCTCCCGCAGCTTCGTCTGAGGGAGCCACCTGCACACGCTTTTGATCCCGGAAAGCCTTACTCGTACTTTACACCACTGACCATTACCGGTATTCCGGTATCCTGGGCAACGATGCATTCTGCCAAGTACGACATTTCCTCTGCAGAGGGCGTTTTCTCATCCGGCAACTGATACATTCTTCCCGTTTCTTCGTATTTTACCATACCAAAGCGATGGTAGGGCAACAATTCGATATACTCGATCTTTTTCAGTTCTCGGCAAAATTCCGCCACTTTTTTCATGTTTTCTTCATTGCCGTTGACGGAAGAAAGCGTCGGAACTCGGATACGCAATTTGATCGGATAAGCAGAACGATCAATTCTGCGGATGTTTTCCTGAATACGCTCTATGCTGCCGCCTACGAACTTTCGGTGAAGCGCAGGATCCATAACCTTCAGGTCTATATACATCACATCGACGTACGGCAGGACCTTTTCGACTTCTTCCCATGGATATGCCACTGTAGTTTCCATGCAGGTGTTAATCCCGCGATTGCGGCAGCCTTTCATCACCTCGGCTACAAAATCCGCCTGGCCCAGACATTCGCCGCCGCCAAAGGTCACACCGCCGCCAGTGAAGAAATATAGCACCTCGTCCTGCGTAATCAGATCGATCATCTCCTGTACCGTCTTTTCCGCGCCATAAACCTTCTGGGCAGAGTAAGGACAGGTATCTACACAGTGAAAGCAATTGGTGCATTTTTGCTTGTCGCGCACAACTTTATGCGAGTCATTGAGAGAAAGTGCTTTTGCGGGACACTCCATCACGCACTTCTGACAACCCACACAGCGAACTGCCGCATAAGCCACTTCCGGTTGAAAACGATGAGATTCCGGCGTCGAACACCACCAGCAGTGCAGCGGACATCCTTTCATATAGATGACAGTCCGCATGCCGTCGCCATCTTCCATGGATCCCTTTTCATACCGTAGCACAATACCGCACAAATTACGAATCTCATTATCCATTGCTTATTCCGTCCATTTGAGAAATCTAAAGTTTAGAATTTTTCCTGTGTCGTGCGGGAAATGATCTCATCCTGAACATCCTTTCCCAGCTCCACAAAGTATGCGGTATATCCGGCAACACGAACCAGCAGACCGGCATAGTCCTCGGGATGCTCCTGTGCCGCTTCCAGCTTCTCCTGATCCACAACATTGAACTGGCAATGATACACGCCCAGAATGCACAGCGTCTTGAGCATATTCATGCACTGAACGATACCCGCCTCTGTCTTCATCAGAGAAGGCTCCAGTTTCATGTTCATCAGGGTGCCATTGGTAAAGCGGTCAGGCACCAGCCGCGCCACAGACTTCATAACGGCGGTAGCACCGTTGAAATCTGTACCGGCATTCGGTCCAACGCCATCACCCAAAGGCATTCCCGCCTTACGTCCGGAAGGCAATGCCATAGTTCCCCATCCGAACGCGGTATTCGCAGTAACGGGGATAATGCCGGTCGTGAACTTGCCGTAATGGCTCTTGAAGCTTTCGATATAGTCCGCCATCTTGGTGCACATATAGCTGCACACATGGTCAACCTCAGGGATATCGTTGCCATACTTGGGCGCATCCTTGCAGAGCTTATAGATATCTTCATACCCCTCGAAGTTCGCCTTGCACGCATCAATCATCTGCGCCATGGTCAGCTTCTTCTCATCGAAAACCAGATGCTTCACTGCATACAGGCTGTTGACAAGATCCGCCAGACCCACAAACATACAACCGTCGCCGCAGTTAAACTCCGCGCCGCCCCACATGTAATCCTTACCGCTCTCGATACAATGGGGGAACGACAGGGACAGGACAGGCGTGGGACGAGTCTGCTCAAAGATATCATCATTCACAAAGCTGCCCTTCACCTGTGCACGGACGCCGAATTTGATCTGCTCCATAACAGCGTCTTCAAATTCCTGATAAGTGGTGAATGTAGTGGGGTCGCCGCTCTCCACGGTAACGAAATGTCCGTCCTTGCCGCTGTGACCGTTCAGCAGTGCGTATTCCACCATCTTGCCGAGGTTGATATCGGAGAATCCGGTCAGGCAGCGGGTGCGGCCTTCCAGATACGTTTCCACGCAGCCACCGGGCGTCCAGTTCCAAGCTTCTTTGGCGGGAACACCCTTGCTCATGATCATCTTCATGCCCATAAGGTCATTGTGGAAGGAGGGGAAACCGGTGCCCAGCTTCATCAGCTCCACGATTGCCCGCAGGAATTTATCCGGGTTGCGGGATACATTATAGCGCACGGACAGAGAGGGCTGATACATCTGAACTTCCGCTGTTGCCTGAAGCATCATGTAGGACACATCGTTGACCGCGTCCTCGCCGTCCTTGTTGATTCCGCCGCAGCTGATATTGGTAAAGGGCAGATAGCCTGCTGTTACCTCTGCGGAAGATGCAGAGTTCATCTGGCACTGTTCGGCAAATTTGACCCAGCAGCAGTCCAACAGTTCCTGCGCCTCATCGGGAGTGATCCGGCCGGCATCAATATCTGCCTTGTAGTACGGATACAGGAATTGATCCGCACGTCCAACAGAATATGCGGCTGCGCCCTGCTCCATAAAGTACAGTTCGTGATACATCCACATGGACTGCACCGCTTCCCAGAAGTTTCTGGCAGGCTTAGCAGGCACACGGTCACAAACCTCGGCAATCTTCAGCAGTTCGTTCTTGCGCTTCTCGTCGGTGGTCTCAGCCGCCTGACGGCGAGCTTCTTCAGCATAACGGGGGCCAATCGCGCAACAGCCTTCAGCGGCCACCAGCATGGCATCCAGATAGTTGTTTCTCTCCCAATCGTCGTGATCCATCAGATTCAGGCGGGACTTGCGCTCCTTGATGCGCTCGATAATTCCTTCAATACCTTCGTCGATGACCTGCTTGAAGCCAGCACTCGTATCGCCGGGGCAGCGGACGATCTTGCGGTCAATGTAGAGAGCATCATCGTCTGTCAGCAGCCGACACTCCTTGGGCTTCTGCTTCTTCCAAAGGTCATAGCCCGCCTTACCGCGCCAATAGGGTTCGATGAAATTCTTGAAGAGCTGCTTGTCTTCATCTTTGAAAACAAAGGGGTCATAACGACGAGTAGCAATGGTATCAAATTCGTCTTCCAGAATAGACGAAGACGCATCCGCACACAGTGTGCCAGCGCGAGGCTTACTTGCGTGGCTTCCGACAATCAATTCATCGGGCAAAATGTAGCATGTCTTTTCAAGGCACTGTTTGCGGAAAGCCTTGGCCTTTTGCATGACCCAAGGCTCGCCCTCGGTTTCCATAAAGCCTTCCGTCAGCAGACGGGCTCCCTCTAGGTCAATTTCCGGCACCGTCGCAATGGTACGCGCCTTTAAACGCATGACTCTGTCCAAATAAGCTTTTTCCTTCATAATTTCACCCTTTTTCATTATATTTATGCTTACGCACATTTGTTGGCACTCGCACAGTACAACATTCCATACAGGTGTGACAATGTTTTGCTTCTATAGTCTGTAAATTTAGAATATAATATTTTTTACGCTTCTTTTGCCGCTTCAACGGCCTGCCCAGAAACCTCCGTGGGGAAAGCCTTCAACTTGCCCTTGCGCCAACGGATGATGTCACCGATAACGCAGGTACCGAACATCACGATTCCCGCATAGCCGGACAGGGAGAACAGGAAATTCACCAGCTTGTCCAGCGGGATCATAGCGCCGACGGTAATACCGATAATGTCCACAACGATGACGGCGATACGCATTCTCCATGTGCCGTCGGGACCGACACGGCGACCGCAGGTCCACAGATAACCGGCAATGGTGGTGAACACGCCGACCAGGGTAATAATGCAATAGGGCAGGGACATCCAGGGCAGGATCTCGCTGACGGCGGCCAGCATGGGAACCTTGGCCTTCAGCTCGGCGATGTAGTCCAGGTGCTCCAGCATGGTCCAGCAAACCAGAATGATACCCAACACATAGAAGACGGCGGACGCCACGGCAGAGGCCACGCAGGTCTTCATGTTCTTGCACTGCTTGCCCATCGCGGTAGTGTAGGTCATGATCAATGCCAGGCCCAGACCGCCGAAGCTGATACTGGTCAGGATAGGATTATGCGTGCCAAAGGCGGTTGCCTGCAGGAAAATCCCCTCATTGACATACTGCTGAATATTCTTTCCACCCTCCACGATGCTCACATCGGAAGTGACGAAACCGTAAATGCCGACAACGGCCATTACCGCAATGATAATAATACCGCAGCTGCCGAGAACATTTGTCATCTTCTCCAGACCCAGCAGAACAACAACGCCTGCGACAAGACCCATCAGCAGGGAACCGACCCAGACGGGCAGGCCTGCGTACTGGTGTACGGTCGCGCCCGCGCCCGCAAACATTACCAGAGATGTCAGCGCAAGGCACACGTTCACAACGATGTCCAGAATGCGTCCGAGCACGGGGCCGTTGTAATAAACGAACACGTCATTGGGGTTGTCAAAGTGGACCGTCGCACCGGTGCGGTAGTTGCTGATACAATAGCAGATCGTCCAAACAAAAATAAACGCGGGGATAAGAAAGCACCAAGGAGAACCAAAGCTTCCGAAATATTGCATAGTCTCCTGGCCGGAGGCAAAGCCTGCTCCAATGTGGAAGGCCGCATAAGCGCCGCCCAGCTTAAACACAGTTTTCCAATCAATTCGGTTATTCATATTTTTCACCCGACAGTTTCACAACTCGTGCCTGTCTCTCTCACCTTTCTTTTAGTAATTCTTCTCAGGATTCATCTCAATCAGAAAGATACGTGCAGCAATAATCGCTGAATGAGTCTGTACGTACAGAGAATTTGGTGTGCTTGGGAATCGTGAAGGTATCCCCTGCACGGTAAGCAGTGAATGTATCTTCTCCGGGCAGCCGTATCTCAAAAACACCTTGCAAGATCTCCATGTACTCAGCTCCGTCCGTGGAGAACTCGTACTCTCCGCTCAAAACAAAACCTAATGTTTTTCTCGTTCCGTCCTGCTCGTAAAATGTTCTGCTGGATACTCTGCCGTCGAAGTAAACATTTGCATTGCTTATGAGTTTTACATTTGTATACTGCAATCGACACCCTCCTTTCTTCAAAGATTTCTGCGTATCCGAAGAACCTTCCGTCCTCTATGCGCGGGTTCCTGCTGCTCGGCCCCACCTGTATTTTTCACGACATACGTCACAGAGGATTTTTGCTCCGTCGCAATGAGATATCATGTCATCAACGTAATGTTATCTCTATTATGAATATTTGCAGTGCTTTTGTCAATTAGTTTTATAAAGTTTAGCTCTATCCGGGCAAATTTGGTCACTTCGACAATAATTCACGTTCTTTATTATACAATTTGACCTGCTTCTTTAGTCTTCTTGCAATCCGTCAGTCTACCGACAAAACTCTGCATATTCCTGCGTAATCCTTTTTATCAGGAACACGCCGGACAACGCTTATAGCCGATTTTGATACCAGTTTCACGGCGTTTTCTTGCAGATGCCTCCGCCGTTTCCAATGTCTCATAGCCAAAGTACTTGACAGTCTCCTCCAAAATGTTTTTTGCAAGGCTCTCTCCATTAGCTACAAGTTCCTTCATATGCCGCTGTAGTGCCAGAAGCGTCTGTTCCGAATAAGTAGACAGTTCGCCGCGGTGATAGGTCTCTATCGATGTATGATTCAGGTCATCCTCCGTGCTGTGGATCGGACGGCCCATGTCTGCTACACATGGATACTGCGAAAAAAGGCCTTCCGTTTCCAATACCAGCTGCTGCGTGATTTCTTCGATCAACTCCATACGCTTTCCTGCTGGCTCTTCTACAAGATGTGCTGTTTTTTCATACTGCCCCGGCGCTGTGCTTTTCATCATAAACACATACTTCTCAAGCACGATATTACGATTTGCTGCCTGTGCCGCCTGTACATCCGCCTGATATGCCTCCAACGCATCCATTGACCACGCGGCAAATTGTCCGCGGCGCATACCGCTGAACGCCATCCGGTCTTCCTGACAGGGAGACTTCTGTGCACCGCCGTTGATGCTGGTAAACATCGGCCACTCCGCGTCAATGATATCCTGTATGATCTGCTCTTTGTCTTTCGTCATCCGGTACCTCCTTTTTTACCTCTGTTCTTGTTTGTAAAAGGACCCCATAGCTCCGCCAGTATTACTCCGCTCAGAATCAATACTGCCCCGACAAGCTGTGCACCGCTCATCCGCTCTTTCAAAAAAAGAGCGGAAAGCATCAGTGCGGACAATGGTTCTATATATCCTAACACCGCCGTTGTTTGTGCAGGCAGCTTGCCCATGGCAGAAAAATAGAGTAAAGCGGCAAAGCCTGTATTTACAACGCCCAGAAGCAAAATGGGCAGCCAATCCACAGCCTGTACCCGAAAGTGAATGCCTTGCTTACACAGTACAAATATCGCCACTGTGAAGAAACAAAACAGCATCTGAAGCGTTGCTTTTTCGAAGCCCTCAATCCCCGCCTTTTTGTTGCAAATAATGAGGACTGCAAAAAATACTCCGGCAAAAACTCCGTAAAGGACTCCTTTTGTCCCCTGTTCGCTGGAATTCAGTCCGCCGGTGAGCAGCACATCCCCGACAATCACCGAAAGAAATCCTACACATCTCGCCCATGTCAACTTCTCGCGGAACAGCAATGGCGAAAGCACCATTACCAAAACTGACCCGCCATAAGACAGCAGCGTGGGTATATTGACACCGATAAGCTGGTAACCTTCATAAAGACAGATCCAACAAGCCGCATTGCTGATGCCGGAGATTATTTGAAGCAGCGCGTCCTTTTTCTTTTCTTTGAAAGTAAATCGCTGTCCCCGCAGAAGAAATGCCGTCAGAAGAACGATACTTCCCAGCATGGTACGAAAAAAGACGATTTCCCAGCTGTTCAGATGTATATAGCTTGCCAGGATCCCATTAGAGCCGAAGATTATGACAGCGACAATAAATTTCAAGCTTTCACTTTTCGTATCCTTCGTCCTCCTTTTCGGTCAAGCCGCACTGTCGTCATCTCCCGCTGAACTGCGCTCGACGCTTTTGCAGAAACGCCTGAACGCCCTCTTTTTTATCTTCCGTCTCGCATAATTGCCCAAAGAAAATATTCTCCGGCGGCAGCTCGTCCCGCGGAGGATTTACTTCATCTCCCGACAGCAGCGTTTTTATGTTCCGGACTGCCAGCGGTGCTTTTGCGGCAATGCACATCGCAATATCCATTGCGCGCTCCACGGCTTTCCCATCGTCTGCCAGCTCATCGCACAGCCCCCAGTCCACCGCCGTCTTCCCCATCACGACTTTTCCGGCATACAGCATAAGCCCTGCCCGTCCGCGTCCTATCAGCTTTGGAAGCCGACGGGCAGCGCCATACGCCGGTATGATCCCCAATCCGCTTTCAGGC
>CAVBAZ010000169.1:0-12439 GCA_963593515.1 Bacteroidaceae bacterium | reverse complement strand
GGCACAGGCGGGCCGCTATGTGGGCCGCATGGCGGCGCTGATCACCTATTCCGAGGCCCTCAGCCGCCGCATCTACGCGGGAGCCGACCTTTTCCTGATGCCCTCCAAGAGCGAGCCCTGCGGCCTTTCCCAGATGATCGCCATGCGCTACGGCGCGGTGCCCATCGTCCGCCGTACCGGCGGACTGGCCGACAGCGTACATTCCTGCCAGGTGGGACAGGAGGACGGCACCGGCTATCTGTTCGAGGGCTATAACATCGGCGACATGCTGTCCGTGATCGGACAGGCCACCGGACTTTACCGAGGCGACAGGGCGGGCTTTGCCGCCGTGCAGCGGCGGGGTATGACCACCGATTTCAGCTGGACGCGCAGCGCCCGCATCTATCACGATATCTATTCCAAGCTGTAAGGAGACAATCGCATATGACCTATACCAAGCATGACATGAAGGAGGCTATCATCCGCAAGCTGCGGCTGAACTACGGCTGCACCGAGCAGCAGGCCAGCGATGGCGAGATGCTGAAGGCCTGTGCCATGGTGCTGCGCGACATCATGGTGGAGCACGGGGTGGAGACCCAGCAGAAGGCCGCCCGCGAGGGCGCCCGCCGGGTGCACTATCTGTCCCTTGAGTTCCTGATGGGCCGCAGCCTGATGAAGAACGCCTATAACCTGAACGTGCTGCCCCAATTGCAGGAGGCCATCGAGGAGCTGGGTTTCAAGGCGGCGGACATCTTCGACATGGAGCCGGATGCGGGCCTTGGCAACGGCGGCTTGGGCCGTCTGGCCGCCTGCTATCTGGACAGTATGACCACGCTGGAGATCCCCGCCACCGGCTACTCCATCTGCTATGAGCTGGGCCTTTTCAAGCAGAAGATCGTGGAGGGCCAGCAGGTGGAGCTGCCCGACGACTGGAAGCCGCTGGGCGACGCATGGCTGCTGCCCAAGCCTCAGGAGACGGAGGAGGTGCACTTCGGCGGCACTGTCCGCACCCGCTGGGACAACGGCCACCTGATGGTGGTGCATGAGGACTATACCCGCGTGCTGGCGGTGCCCTGCGACATGGAGATCGCCGGTTATGACACCGACCATGTGAACACCCTGCGGCTGTGGGACGCCAAGTCCCCCAAGCCCATCGACATGAAGCTGTTCTCTCAGGGCCAGTACCTCCGCTCCGGCGAGGAGCGGGCTATGGCCGACGTGATCTCCAAGGTGCTGTATCCCGAAAACAATCACTACGAGGGCAAATCCCTGCGGCTGAAGCAGCAGTATTTCTTCGTGTCCGCCACGGTGCAGTCCATCACCCGCCAGCATATCCAGCAGTACGGCACGCTGAAGAACTTCCACGAGAAGAACGTCATCCAGATCAACGACACCCATCCCGCACTGGTGATCCCGGAGCTGATGCGTATTCTCATTGACGACGCGGGTCTTGGCTGGGATGAGGCGTGGGACATCACCACACACTCCGTGGCCTACACCAACCATACGGTGCTGGCCGAGGCGCTGGAGGTCTGGCCCCAGCAGCTGTTTGAAACGCTGCTGCCCCGCGTGTGGCAGATCCTCACCGAGATCGCCCGCCGCTATCAGGAGAAGATCACCGAGTTCTACCGCGGCGACATGGACAAGGTGGCCCGCATGGCCGTTATCTGGGACGGCGCGGTGCGCATGGCGAATCTGTGCATTGCCGGCGGCATGGCCGTCAACGGTGTCAGCGCCCTCCACTCGGACATCCTCCGCAAGGACGTGTTCCACGACCAGTGCGTCATGGAGCCGGATAAGTTCAAGAACGTCACCAACGGCGTGGATCACCGCCGCTGGCTCAGCCAGATCAATCCGGGCCTTGACAGCCTGCTGAAGGACACCGTGGGCGAGGGCTATTTGACCCATGCCGGTGAGATGAAGGGCCTTGAGCGCTGGGCCGATGATAAGGAGGTACTGCTGCGGTTGGGCCAGATCAAGAAGGCCAATAAGGAGACCTTCGCCAAGTGGGCGCATCGCCAGCAGGGCGTAGTGCTGAACACCGACGCCATCTTCGACGTGCAGGTGAAGCGCCTGCATGAGTATAAGCGCCAGCTGATGAACGCCCTGCACATCATCTACCTCTATCAGCAGCTGCGGGACGATCCCAACATGGAGTTTACGCCCCACACTTTCCTGTTCGGGGCCAAGGCCGCCCCCGGCTATGCCGTGGCCAAGCGGATCATCCATCTCATCAACTCCCTGGCCAACGAGGTCAACGCCGATCCTGTGTGCAAGGATAAGCTGCAGGTGGTGTTCCTGGAGAACTACCGTGTCTCCATGGCGGAGATGCTGATGCCCGCCAGCGAGGTGAGCCAGCAGATCTCCACCGCCGGCAAGGAGGCCAGCGGCACCGGCAACATGAAGTTCATGATGAACGGCGCGCTGACCGTGGGCACGCTGGACGGCGCCAACGTGGAGATGCATCAGGTGCTGGGGGACGAGAATATGTTCCTGTTCGGCCTGCACTCTGACGAGGTGGCCCGTTTGCAGCACAATTACGATCCCCATATGCTGTATGAGCGCGATCCCATGCTGCGCCGTGTGGTGGATCAGCTGAAAACCGGCTTCTCCGACGGCGTCAGCTACGAGGATCTGTGGCAGCGTCTTGTGTTCAGCGCGGACTGCCCGCCGGATCAGTATATGCTGCTGGCCGACCTGCCCTCCTATGCCGAGGCGGAGCAGCGGATGGTGCGCGCCTATGCCGACCGGGAGAACTGGAACCGCATGAGCCTCATCAATATCGCCCGCAGCGGCATCTTCGCCGCCGACCGTTCCATCGCGGACTACGCCGACACCATCTGGCACGTGCCGTATAAGAAGTAAATCACAAAACAACGCCTGTGAGTTTACTCACAGGCGTTGTTTTTATGGAAAGCTATTGGATGAAAAGAGAGGCCAGAGCCATCACGCCTACCAGCAGGAAGGCGATACCGCCGACGCGGAGACTGATCCTGTACCACTTGGAAGGCTCACCGGGGATGCTGGATTTCCAGCCCTCGGTCAGGTCATAGATCTCTTGGGGAAAGCGCAGCATCAGAAAACCGATGACCAGAAACAATAGGCTTAACAGTACCAATGATGTGATCCTCCTTTATCAATAATTGGGGTCTTGCAGTTCCTTTTTGATCTGGGCGAAGGCGGCGTCCTCGCCCTGCTCCTTCAGCATCAGGAGCCACCGGTCCAGCAGCGCCGCCGTGTCGGCGTGCATATAGCGCCCGGCGTCGGTGTGCTTGGTGTCCTTGCTGCGCTGATAGTACTCCCACGGCGAGGCGTCGGTATATTTCTCCTTCTGATACACCCGGCAGGCGGCGATGCGGTCGCAGAACATCTCGGCCACATACCTCTTGGGCATCTTGCATCCGCCGATGTATACGCTGCCGTCCTCCCGGAGACAATAGTCGATCCAGTACTCGAAATGGTGGCGGTTGCGGCCCTTGTGGTGGAGCCACGACAGGCTGACGCCGTTGGCGATGCGTTCGGCGTCGTTGGGGCTGCGGTAGCCCTGATAGTATTTCACGCTGCGCCAGAACTCGGTGGGGCTGTATTTGCTCAGGTCGTGGGTCAGGCCCTGCCAGACCAGTCCCAGCTTCAGGCAGTAGTGCCGCACCAGACGGCGGTGGGTGTTGACAGTGTGCAGATGGTCGAAAAGATGCATGGCGCGGCCTCCTTATCATTAGATGATATCACCATTGTAGCACAATTTTGCGGCGGTGTATAGAGAAAAGGGCGGCGGAAGCTGTAAAATCAGCCTCCGCCGCCCTTCTTGGGTCAGCTGTCGTAGCCGTTGGGATTGCGGTTCTGCCAGTTCCATGCGCTGCGGCACATGTCGTCGATGTCCAGACGGGCGCTCCAGCCCAGCACCTCTCTGGCCTTGGTGACGTCGGCATAGCAGGCAGCGATATCGCCGCTGCGCCGGGGCGCAATGCGGTAGGGGATGTCCTTGCCGCAGGCGCGGGAGAAGGCGTGTACCATGTCCAGCACACTGTAACCGGTGCCGGTGCCCAGATTGAACACCTCCACGCCGGTGTGGGATGCGGCGTAGCCGAGGGCGGCCATATGGCCGGTGGCCAGATCGGTGACGTGGATGTAGTCCCGAACGCCGGTGCCGTCGGGGGTGGGGTAGTCATTGCCGAACACGTTGAGATAGGGCAGCGTGCCCACCGCCACACGGGCAATATAGGGCATGAGGTTGTTGGGGATATCGCGGGGATCCTCGCCCATAAGGCCGCTCTCGTGAGCGCCTACGGGGTTGAAGTACCGCAGCAGCACCACGGAGAAATCCGGATGGGCAGCGGCGTAGTCCCGGAGGATCTGTTCGATAAACAGCTTCGTCCAGCCGTAGGGATTGGTGCAGGGGCCGGTCTCGGCATCCTCGCGGTAGGGGAGGGCGGCGTGCTTGCCGTATACGGTGGCGGAGGAGCTGAAGATCAGCTGCCGGACGCCGTGGGCCTCCATGGCCGCCAGCAGGGCCAGCGTGCTGTCCAGATTGTTGCGGTAATAGTCCAGCGGCAGGCGTACCGACTCGCCTACGGCCTTCAGTCCGGCGAAATGGATGACGCTGTCGATGGCGTTTTCCTGAAAGACCCGCTCCAGCGCAGCCGGGTCGGCGATGTCAACCTTATAGCATTTGACGGACTTTCCGGTGATCTGGGTGATACGCTGAGCCACGATGGGATTGCTGTTGGCGTAGTTGTCGGCGATGACCACGTCGTGGCCCGCGTTCAGCAGCTCCACCGCTGTATGGGAGCCGATGTAACCGGCACCGCCGGTGAGAAGAACAGTCATAGTGATATCTCCTTTTCTCTGTTAAAATTCCATGGCAAGGCGCTGCGCCTCATCGGCGGACAGCTGCCGCAGTTCACCGTTTGCCACCTGATAGACCCGCTGGCACAGGCCGATGACCGTGGGCCGGTGAGTGGTGACGATGCAGGTCTTGTGGGGGTACTCCCGCACCAGATTCCGCAGAATGGCCCGCTCGGTGGCCACATCCAGCGCGGAGGTGGCCTCGTCCAGCAGCAGTACCGGCGCGTCACGCAGCAGGGCGCGGGCGATGGCGATACGCTGGGCCTGCCCCTCGGACAGGCCGTGACCATGCTCGCCCACCGTGGCGTTCAGGCCCTCCGGCATTTTGCTGACAAATTCCCATGCGCAGGCGGCCCGCAGCGCCTGCTCCAGCGCGGCGTCGTCCGCCTCCGGACGCACCATCCGCAGGTTATCGGCGATGGTGCCGGACAGCAGGGTATTGCCCTGCGGCACATAGGAGAAGAAGCGGCGCAGGGCGGCGTCCATCTCCAGCTCCTGTCCGTCGCAGGTGCGCAGGCAGGCGCGGCCCTCCGACGGGTGGATCAGGCCCAGCAGCAGGCGGATCATGGTGGTCTTGCCGCCGCCGGAGGGCCCTACCAGCGCCACGATCTCGCCGGGCGCGGCGGTCAGGGCGGCGCGGTGCAGCACCGGCTGATCGGGCGCGTAGGCGAAATCGGCGTCCTTCACCACTACTGTGAAGCCCTGCGCGGCGGCGCGCTCCAGTGCGGCGTCCACCGGCCGGGCCGGTTCCGGACGCAGGTCAAACAGGTCGCGGATGCGGTGAGCGGAGACCGAGGCGTTGAGGAAATTGGGCACCGTCCGCACCAGAGAGTTGAAGGCGGAGGTCAGCTTCGTGCCCTGAGACAGGAACAGCGTCATGGTGCCGTACAGGATCTTGCCCGACCACAGCAGGTACAGGCAGTAGCAGAAGGCGGCCATCTGCACGGCGGAGCCGAGGATGGTCAGCAGCGCCTCCGTTTTAATGCTGAAAAGGTTGTAGTCCAGACTGGCCTGCCGGAAATCCTCCTGCCGTTGGTGCAGGCCGTCGCTGTACCGGTCGGTGATGCCGAAGCCCTTGATGGCATCCAGATTGTGGAGCGTCTCCGTTTCGTAGGCCATCAGGCCGCTGCTGACCTGCCGCAGGTGCTGCTGATGGCTGCGCATACCGCCGATAAGGCGGCGGGAGGTCAGCAGCAGGAAGGGGGCGCTGGCCAGCGCCAGCAGGGCCATGATCCAGTCGTAGTGCAGGATCACCGCCAGCGTGGCGAGGAAGGAGTAGGCCGCCACGATCAGATCCGGCAGCCAGTGGATGGCGTTGCTGGCCACGGAGCCGGTGTCGTTGGTCAGGCGGTTCAGCAGATCGCCGCCGGGAAAGCCGTTCAGCGCCTGCCAGTCGGCGTTCAGCAGCCGGTCAAAGACCTCCGCCTGAATGTCGTTATTGACCCACAAGGCAATGCGGGTGGAGATGCGGGAGGTGACGCTGCGCAGCAGCAGCCCGATCAGCGCTGACAGCAGCATCACAAGGATCACGAACCACAGCTGGGAGCTGTCGTATCCGGTGATAATGTCGATGGTGTACTTGCTGGCAACCGCCGACACCAGTCCCAGCGTGGAGCTGATGACGCCCAGCACCGTATAGGCCCACACGGCGCGGCGGTAGCGGCGGGTGTAGGTGAGGATCCACTTCCAGTCGGTGAGGATATCGGAGAAGGTGCCGTCCCGCCAGCGGCCCAGCAGGATGCCCAGCGCTTCGGAGCCAAGTACCTTTTTCGGTTGTTTCGTTTCTTCCATGGTACGCTCCTTACTTCAGCTTTTCGGGGATAAAGCGGGCCATGCGCCGCAGCAGCGGACGCAGCGGCAGCAGCGTCAGCCACGGCCCGGCGAAAAAGCGCCACCAGAAGCTCTCCGGGCCAAGCCAGACGCCCTTGCGGCACACCTGCGTCACCACGGCGAAGATCTGCTCCGGTGCGATGGGGGATTCCACCTGCTGCTGTCCGTCGCCGATAATGGCGTAATTGCCGTCCGGCATCCGGCGCAGGACGCGGTGCATGATATATTGGCCGTTGCGCCGCCGGAAGAACACCATGTCGCCCCGTTGGGGCGGCGCGGTGACGGCGGCCAGACGGATCTGATCCCGTCCGTGCCGCAGGAAGGGAGACATGCTCTCGCCGGTGACGGTCAGGCTGACGCTCTGGCCCTGTGCCAGCAGCTCGCGCAGCACCGGCATATAGGCGTCGATATCCACGATGCGAGGCTCCATGTCCGTTCTCCCCTCCTAAGAAGAAACTGCCGAGAGTTCCCGGCAGTTTTCCTTTTTCAAATCATTTTTCCTTCGAGGAACGCTTTTTTTCGCGGCCATAACCGCCATAGCCGCCATAGCCGCCGTAACCGTAGCCATAGCCGTAACCGTAGCTGCCATAGCCATAGCCGTAGCCGCCATGGGAGCCGCTGCTGACGCCGTTGAGGACGCAGCCCAGCAGCGGCGTACCGGCCTCGTTCAGGAACTGCATGCTGTCCAGCACCTGCGGGATCTGGATGGCGCCTGCGCCCAGCACATAGAGCACGCAGTCGGCGGCGCGGGCTACGTTCACGCTGTCGGCCAGCAGACCGCAGGGCGGCGTGTCCACGATGATATAGTCGGCCTTTTTGCTCAGCACGTTCAGCACCCGGCGCATGGAGCGCGCGTTGACCTGCCGCAGGTTCTGCGGAGCCTTGTCACCGGCCAGCAGCCACAGCTGACCCGGCTCCTGCTCCAGCAGCATGGCGGCGGCCGCGGCGGGATCCTCCAGCGCCAGCGCGTCATCCAGACCGGCGGTGGGCTTGGTGATGCCCATTGCCAGCTTGACGGAGGGCTTGCGCAGGTCGGCGTCCACAAGGATCACCTTGGCGCCGTTGCGGCTGAGGGACTGGGCCAGATTGACGGCGATGGTGGTCTTACCCTCGCCGGGCATAGTGCTGGTCACCAGAATGGTTTTGTATTTTTTGTCGGCCAGCGCCCGCAGCAGCTTGACCCGCAGGGCGCGGACGCCCTCCTGATAGGAGCTGGGAACGCGGGGATTGTGGATGGACAGCAGCTCGTTGGCGCTGTTCTTCCGCCGCTTGAAGGCCACGGCGGGCAGGGATGCCAGACACTCCTGATTCAGCTTCAGGCGCACGTCGTCGCCAGTGCGGACGGTGCGGCGTGCGGCGGCGATCAGCAGCAGCAGCGCCAGACCCACCGCCAAGCCCAGCAGCGCACCCTTACAGGCGCTGCGCAGGGGACGGAAGCTGTTATAGGGCTGCGTGGCTACCGTCGGCTCCGTCAGCAGCTCCATGCCGGTGCTGCCCACCACATAGTCGGCGGCCTGCGGATATACCGCAATGACGGCCTCAAGGATCGCCAGCGCGTCGTCGGGATCCGGGCTGGTGACCCGCAGGGTGAACAGATTGGTATTTGCCACCGTGGAAGCGGTGATGGAGCCGTTGATCCAATCAACGCCCATGGACTGCCGCAGCAGAGTGGAGAAGTAGTCCGACTGCACCAGATAGGGGAAGGTCTTGCTGAGCTGCTCGGCAGTGGATTTGTCATAGTAGCTGGTGGTCCCGGCGATGTCCGAGACGCTGCTGGTGCTGACCTGAATGGTGAAGGTCACCTCGCTGGCGTACATGGGGGTATAGGCCCGCCACGTCCGCAGCAGCCACAGACCGCCGGCCAGCACCATCAGTGCCAGTGGGATCCAGTACAGCCGCCGGAGGACAGACCGGAACTCATAGATCAGCCGGGAGAAATCGATATAGCTTTCGTCCTGACGGTCAAGCTTTTGTTCGTCCATTTGCAGCCTCCCCCGTTTTGTGATCGCTCTTTTTGGCGTAGCCGCCATAAGCACCGTAACCGCCGTAGCCGCCGTAGCCATAGCCGTATTTGCGGCCATAACCGTAGCCGTATCCGTAGCCATAGCCATACCCGTAGCCGTGCCCGGCAGAGGGCAGGGACAGATGGCGCACGTCGTTGAAAACGCAGCCCAGGAAGTGGGCGGCGCACTGGTTCAGCGAGTCCACCGCGTCGTTGATGCGCTGTGCGGTGACGCAGTCCTGCCGGATCACCAGCAGGGAAAGATCCGCCTGATCCGCCAGCAGCTCCGCGTCGGAGAACATGGCCATAGGCGGCGTGTCGATGATGATGAAGTCCATCTTTGTCCGCATGTCCGCCAGCAGCTGGTGCATCTGGGCCGACGACAAAAGCTCGGCGGCGCCGGCGCAGGCGCGGATGGAGAAGATGGCGTAAAGCTGTTCCTTTTCCAGATATTCCGGCTGTATCTCCTGCGCACCGGCCAGCATACGGGACAGCTCCGGCGTATTCTTCCGGTCGAAGAGCTTGTATTGGGACGCCTTGTGCAGGTCGGCGTCGATCAGCAGAACCTTTTTGCCCTGCCGGGCCAGAGACAGTGCCAGATTCGCGGCGACGGTGGACTTGCCCTCGTTCTCCGCCACGCTGGTGACCAGCAGCACCTTGCCGTTGTTGCGATGGGCGGAGTGGTTCACCTTGGAGGCCAGCTTTTCGATCTCCTCCGTGAAGTAGAAGCCGGTGGCCGGCATGGAGATCAGCAGACCCTTTTTGCTGCGCTTCAGCCGGGAGCGCAGGGTCTTGTTCTTTTCCTCGTGATGGATGGTGGCGAACAGGCGGGCGTCCACCTTATGGCGCACGGCGTCGGAGGTCTGCACCGTATCCGACAGCACCGCCATGGCCAGCAGCACCACCGTCATGCCCGCCGCACCGATCAGAAAGGCCCGCTTTACCGCGGTGCCCGTATGCAGGGGATTGGAGGGCGCACGGGGCACGGTGGGGGCATCCAGCTCCCGCAGCACCACGTTCTGGAACACATGCTGGGACACGGCGTCGTAGTTATCCAGCCAGAAGCGCAGCGTGCGGAAGGCGGAGACAGGATCGTCAGCCGTGACGCTCAGCAGCAGAATATTGGTCTCCGGCACCACGGAGGCCTCCGGCTTTCCGGAGAGCTGCTGGCTGCCGGGCCGGTCAGCCGACAGCTCCTGAAACACCCGGTTGCCGAAGAGCCCGGTAAGCGTACCGGCGATCTCGGAGGTGGTGGTGAGGTTGGAGTACAGTGAGGAGTAGCTGGCGTTCTTCATGCTGACGGCCACGGTGGCCGAAGCGGTATATTGGGGCTTGTAAAGGCTCTGCATGACGGCCGCCGTCAGCAGCGCTGCGATCAGTTCTACCGCGAGGATGGAGGGAAGCTCCCGCAGCACACGGCGGATCAGGCAGACGGGGCTGAGGTCAGCCCAACGGATCATCGATTGTTGTTCCATAGCTATCCTCACTCCACGATCACATACAGGGTTGTGGTGCCGGTCTGGCCCATGATATTGGTGCGGGAATACGTCACCTGATTGACGCCGCGGCGTAGGCCCTCCTCCGGCATATAGGCGGTCACAGCGCCGTCTTCCTCGTCATCGGAGGAGCTGTCCACATACGTCATGGGGTCGAAATCCGCGGTCTGGGTCACATACACCAGATATTGCCTGAGCTTGATCTCCGGCGCGTTCCGGCTGGTGTCCCGCACCACCAGATCCAGCGTCAGGGAGGCGGTGTCGCCCAGACTGTTGGTGACCTCCATGGTGATGGGGAAGGAGCCTACATAGTTGGTAGACAAAGTGCTGGCGCTGATCTTGATGCGGTCCTTCAGCGAGCCGTCGATCATATCGTTGGCGCCCAGCCGGTCACGCACCTGGAGCACCTCGCCCACCTCATAGATCAGCGGGGCGCTGAGACTGAACCGGGGCGAGACGTAGTCCGTATAGGTCACGGTGCGGGAGCAGGAGGCCACATGGTGGTCGCTGTCCGCCACCGCGTAGGTAACGGTCACGGTGCCGGGGGTGCCGGTGCCGGTGATCTGCTCTACCACGATGGAGCCGGTCAGATCGCCGTCCTTGTCATCATGGGCGGTAACGCCCTGCAAAAGCGCGTCGCTGCCGTCCTGCGTACTGACGCGCAGCTCCTGCTGGGAACATTCGATCACGGGGAGCGTGCGGTCCTTTGCCAGCAGGCGCACGCCGCCGGCAGCGCCCAGCAGCACGAGGGATACCGCCAGCAGCGCGATGATCGCGATATGCATTCGCTTCATACATACACCTCAGGGTCTAAAGAATATAAGCTCAGAATTGGGCCATGGCCGGGTAAATATCGCCGCCGGACAGGATGGCGGCAGGGTTGTCGTGCAGCAGCAGCCGTGCCGTTTCCGGCGAAACGGTCTCTGCCACCAGATCGTATACGTCGTTGAGCCGGGGCGTCCGGCGGTAAGGGCTGTGGGCGTCGCTGCCGATCAGGTGCAGGCAGCCGCAGTCCAGGCACCAGTGGGCCGCCTGTGCGGCGTGCCGCCCGAACATGCCGAAGAAGCTGCCCTTGTTCAGCTGAAGGACATAGCCGTCGTTGATCCAGTGCAGCAGATGGCGCGGTTCGTCCTGAATGAAGTAGTACCGCTCCGGGTGGGCCACCACGGGAGTCAGGCCGCGCTGCCGGATCTGGTGCAGGATGTCGTCCACGAACCACGCGGATTCGCCGAAGGCGAACTCCACCAGCAGATACCGGCTGCCGCCCAGCGTCAGCAGAGCGCCGTCGTCCAGCAGGCGGGGCAGCTCCGGCGTGGCAAAGACCTCCATGCCGCGATGGAGCGTCAGGGGAATGCCCTCCTGCCGCATCAGCTGCTCGAACCGGCGGAAGCGCTCCCGCAGCCGGTGGTCATTATAGTTGTCGAACTGCTCCGGCACGTTGCAGTGGGGCGTCAGCGCCACGTCGGTCACGCCGCTGTCCACGGCTACCTGAGCCATCAGCAGGGCTTCCTCCTCCGCGGCCGCGCCGTCGTCCACGCCGGGCAGCATATGGCAGTGCAGGTCGATCATACGACCTCCTTGTGTTCCATGGCGCGGATAGCCGCGCCGTTGACCTCCTCCGGCGTGCGGAAGGTGGGCACCAGCTCATGCAGGCACGCGGTCACACGGCAGGTATCGTTGCTCTCGGCAGCTGCGCGCAGCTGCTCCAACAGCCAGCACAGCTGGCTGTTGTCCACCATGGGACGCTCCTCCACGAAGATCTTGGCGTTTTCCGTCCGGTGCAGATCCTTGCCGGAGATCAGCAGCTCCTCATAGAGCTTTTCGCCGGGCCGCAGGCCCACCTCACGGATCTCAATATCCACATAGGGCGTAAAGCCCGACAGACGGATCATCTTCTCCGCCAGCTCCAGAATATGTACCGGCTCGCCCATATCCAGCACGAACACCTCGCCGCTGTGGGCGAAGGAGCCGGCCTCCAGCACCAGCTGGACGGCCTCGGAAATGGTCATGAAATAGCGCACGATGCGCTTGTCGGTAACGGTCACGGGGCCGCCGCGGGCGATCTGCTTCTTGAACAGAGGGATCACGGAGCCGCTGGAGCCCAGTACGTTGCCGAACCGGGCGGCGGCGAACTCGGTGCCGCCCTCGCGGCGCAGGCCCTGCAGCACCTGCTCGCACAGGTACTTGGTGGCGCCCATCACGTTGGTGGGGTTCACGGCCTTGTCGGTGGAGATCAGCACGAATTTCTCCGCGCCGTACTCCCGTGCCGTCAAGGCGGTGTTATAGG
>CAVBAZ010000168.1:0-2270 GCA_963593515.1 Bacteroidaceae bacterium | reverse complement strand
CTCAGCTTTATGCCCACAAGCGCCTTTGCCGAGGGAAGTGCAGAAGAACCGCCCTCATGCGTCTGCGAAACGGCTTGTACGGCAGAGAGCATGAACACAGCGTGTCCAGTCTGCAGCGAAGATGGCGCATTACCGGAAAGCTGCGGGCAATATGCCCCGGCGGATGACGGACAGACAGACGAGCCTGACAACGACCCGGCAGAGGCAGACTCGGACGCGGTCGTGCAGACGACCGGCGCGGGTGAGACGTATGACATCACCGCTGATGCGTCCGAGAACGGAACGGTGAAGTTCACGGTCAACGACGAGGAAGTGACGAAAGCGGCGAAAGACGTGGAAGTTACTGTCGTGGCGGTGCCGGAGCCGGGCTATAAGCTGACGGCACTGACGATGAATAACCAAGACATTCTGTCAGAAAAGAAGTTCACCATGCCGAATGAGGCGGCCGTGGTAAAAGCCACTTTCACTGCGAAAACGTACAACGTAAAAGCATTTCCTGTTGGCTACCACTTCGCAAACGGAGGAACGGTAACCGTGTCGGAACCGCGAGCAGATGCGGGAGATGAGATCACTGTTACGGCAACGCCGTATGAAGGTTGGGGGCTGGCAGTGCTGAGGTATGAATATGACGTCCTGGACGGCGAAGCGCCGAGCAAAATAGTACCTGAGATGGAAATAAAGCCCGGAGCCGTCGAGGGGAGCTTCGAGGGAACCTTTGAGGCTCCGGCTGGCGTTGTTGCGGATGTTACAGTAGAAGCGGTATTTAGGCGCCTTGTTAGCGTAACGGGAACGGTGACCTCCACAGTGGAGGGCACTCCCCCCATAGCCGGTGCGACTGTTACCCTGACCTGGAAAGAGGACAATAAAACCAAGTATGAAGCAACCACAGGCGAGGATGGAACCTTTACCATTAAAAATGTAGTTGACTTCCATGCGTATGAATACACGGTGTCCGCGCCGAACTATTACGGCACCAGCGGCACTGTATGGGCAGGAGTCTCTAGTGATGACGCGGCAGGTACAATAACACTGAACGCATCCCTTGCTCCGAAGACCGATGGGACAGTTACATTCGATGACCCTGAGGACGTTACGATCTCCTATGGCGAGACAGCCACAAAGACAGCCAGCGCCGGTGAGAATGACAGCCGACTGGTTCTCTACAGATCAAGCAACACGGCTGTGGCGACGGTTGATGAAAAAGGCGCTGTGACAACGACCGGTGTCGGCGATGCGATCATTACCGCTTATTGCGAGGAGAGCGAGAGCTATAGTTACACAGAAGCTTCCTATGCTCTGCAAGTAACGAAGGCGGCGCAGACCGCGCTCACCTGGGATGGTGTGGAGTCCACCCCCATCCCGTGGAACAAGCCTTTTACTAGGACGGCCAGCGGCGGAACGACGGAGGAGGCCGTCAAGTATGAGAGCAGCGATACAGACATTGCGGAGGTCGATGCTTCCGGCGTGGTGACGCCGGTCAAACCCGGCAATGTCACGATCTCGGCTTACAGACCCGGCGGTACGCTGTATGAAAATACAGCTGAGATCAGCTATGAGCTGAAAATCACAAAGGCCGATCAGAAATTGACTTTCAGCCAGAGCAGCCTGAATTATACTACGGGTATGAGCTTTGACGCGCCCACGCTCACGGTTACGCAGACGAAGAACGAGACCGGCGCGGTGACCTATTCCTCAGATAACAGCAATGTGGCCACAGTCAACAGCGGAACGGGTGAGGTTTTCTTTACAAAAACTCCGGGCGAAGTCACGATCACGGCGACAAAGGCGGCGGATGATTATTATGAGGCTGCCCAGGCGAGCTATACCATAAACGTCAGCGAGTGGAATCTTGATCCCCAAAAGACCTACTATACCCTCGAAGGCACGCAGACGGATCCCTCCAGCGGCTGGTATACGGGCAGCGTGTCATTGAAAGCGGCTTCGGGCTATGAGCTGAGTTACTCCAAGGACGGCGAATGGAAGGAAACCCTCAGTAATGCGATCGACAAGGATGCGGCTGGCGAGCAGACGGTGAGCTTTTATGTGAGAGATGAAGCAACCGGTGCGATCTCCGGAGTGCAGTCGGTTTCCGCGAAAAAGGACGCAGTGGCTCCTGTCATCAACGGCGCGGACAACGGCAGGACCTACTGCGCAGCCGTCACGCTGACAATCATCGACGAGAATCTCGCCTCCGTGACGCTCAACGGCGAACCCGTAACTCTGACGCAGGACGACAAGCTGACGGTCAGCCCCGCCGAGGGCAGGCAGAC
>CAVBAZ010000167.1:0-11305 GCA_963593515.1 Bacteroidaceae bacterium | reverse complement strand
ACAGGGGCGATATCCGTGCCGCCCAGCGTGATCTTGCCGCTGTCCACATCGTAAAAGCCTGCGGCAAGGTTGGCGATGGTACTCTTGCCGCCGCCGGAGGGGCCAACCAGTGCCGTGACCTGTCCCTGCTTGGCGGTGAAGGAAACGTCCTTCAGCACCGGCTTGCCAGGCTCATAGGAGAAGCCCACATGCTCGAAAGTAATGTCGTAGCCGTCGGTGTGATAGTTCTTCTCGCCGGTTTCCTCCGGGTAGTTCTGAATGGCTTTCAGCCGGTCTACCTGCAAGTCCACGTTGAACAGCTCCGCCATATTGGTCATGGCAGCGGAGAGAGGGTCATACAGCCGGGAGGCGGCGATAAGGAACAGAATGTAAGCAAAGAGCGTCGTCTCGCCGCGCAGCATCAGCGTATTGCCCACGACGATGACCGTTGCCAGTCCCAGCCGGAGGAACATCTGACCGGCAGTGACCAGACTGGCCGTAGCCGTTTCCGAGGAGATCTGCGACTTCTCGGCGGCGTCGATCTTCGCGTCCAGCTTTTTGAGGTACTCTTCCTCCAGATTGCAGGCCTTGATGTCCTGTACCGTCTCCAGACACTCCTGAATACCGTCCGCCAGAGTGAGTTTTGCGTTGATATGCTTTTTGCCCAGCTTCATTTGCAGCTTGCGGGACAGCAGGACGATGGCAAAGGCCACCGGCGCCACCCAGAGCAGCGCAAGCCCCATCCGCCAGTCGAAAATCAGCAGCGCAGCGCAGACAATTGCCGTGGAGAGAATGGAACCCCAGAATTGCGCTACAGTATGGGAAAAGGCGTGCTCAAAGCCCGCGCAGTCGCCCATGATGGTGCCGGTCAGGTCGGCCAGGTCCCGCTCGTGGAAGAAGCGCAGGGGCAGCGTCCGCAGCTTTTCCGCCAGCGTAATGCGGCGGCGTTCGCTTTCCGCATAGGTTCCCAAGTAAGTTACGATGTACTGGAGATAATGCAGGAGAAAAATCAGCGCCAGAATGACGATACCAATGACCGTGTACAGCAGGGCATTGATGCCGCTCCCAGTCTCACCCAGCAGGGGCGCAAGGAATGTGTTCAGCACGTAGGCCAGCAGCGCCACCGGAAGCATCAGACTGATATAGGCCAGCGCAGAGTAGACGATGCCCTTAAAGAGATCCTTCGCGCCCTGTTCGCTGAGGGCGTACTTTTTCTGAAGATATTTCATGGTTATTTGCCCTCCTTTCCGACCTTCCACTGAACGGACGTCTGATAGTCCTTCCACATGGCAGCGTACCGGCCATTCGCGGCCAACAGGGCCGCATGGGTGCCGCGTTCGATGATCTTCCCTTCGTCAAACACCAAGATTTCATCGGCGTCCTGCACGGTGGAAAGGCGGTGGGCAATCATCAGAACCGTCTTCTTCTCGGTCAGCTTTTCAAAGGCAAGCTGGATCTGGTGCTCGTTCTCGGCGTCCGCGAAGGCGGTGGCCTCGTCGAGAACGATGATGGGAGCGTCTTTCAAAATGGCTCTTGCCAGCGCGATGCGCTGGTTTTCGCCGCCGGAAAGATAAGTGCCGCCGCTGCCCACCACGGTATCAAGGCCATTGGGAAGCCGGTCGATGATCTCCTTGCACTGGGCGGACTCGGCGGCCCGCAGAACCTCCTCCCGTGTGGCCTCTGGTCGGGCGGCGCGGATATTTTCCAGCAGGGTATCCTTGAAGAGCTTCGTGTTCTGGAACACGAAAGCAATTTGCTTCATCAGCTCCTGCTTGCTGATCTGCCGCACGTCCACGCCGCCCACCAGAACACGGCCCTCGGTGGCGTCATAAAAGCGGGGGATCAGCTGTGCCGCTGTGGATTTGCCGCTGCCGGAAGCGCCCACCAGCGCGACGGTCTTTCCCGCCGGAATTTCAAACGTGACATGATTCAGCGCGTTTTCCTCGCTTCCGGGATAGCGGAAGGACACATTTTCAAAGGCCACGGAATCATCTTTAGGCTGCTGCGGGCATTCCGGCTCCGCCAGCGGCTGCTCCTTCAGCACACTTTCAATGCGGTTTACGGCGCTTTTCGCGGCCATCAGCTGCTCACCGGAAAACATGACGCGGTTCATCATGGTGGTGCAGATGGGGGTAAACAGGCTGTAAAACAGGAAGTCCAACAGCACGTCCTGATAGGCCGCCTGACCGGTGACGCCGGAAAGGATCATGCAGGCCACGGGGATCAGCAGAATAAACGTGCCGTTCAGCGCAACATTAAAGCCTGTCAGCGGAATGCGGCATTTCAGGGCGTAGCCGGAGGCATACTTTTCGTACTCCTCAATGGCGGCGTGGAAGTTCTTGAAGGAGTAGACCGTCTGCTGGAACACCTTCACCACGGGGATGCCGCGGATATACTCCACCGCCTCCTTGTTCATGGTTTCCAGCGCGGTCATGTAGCCCTCCATAAAGTGGGCGTTGTCGCCGCCCATCATCTGCTTCATGCAGAAAAAGCTGATGGCCAGGGGGACAAGACAGCACACGCCCAGCCGCCAGTCGAAGGTGAAGATCAGCACCAGCACCGCGACCGGCATCACCACAGCACCCGTCAGGTCGGGGAGCTGGTGGGCCAGAAATTCCTCTGTCAGTCCCGCGTTGTCATCGATGATCTTCCGCAGCCGCCCGCTGGCATTCTGACTGAAATAGCCCAGCGGCAGCGTGACGATATGGTGCAGGGCTGCCTTGCGCATATTGGACGCGGTGCGGAACGCGGCCAGATGGGAGCAGCACAGGGCGAGAAAATACAGCAGGATACTCAGGACGGAAAAGCCCACCGCCCACCATGCGTAAGTCCCTCTGTGGGCGGCAAGGCTCATGTCGCCCGCCGCCAGCGCGTTCAACAAATCGCGCACCACAAACCAGATGCAGACGAACGGGATCATGGACAGCACCGTGCTGAGTCCGGCAAGGATCATGCCCAGGATCGTCAGCCAATGCCGGTTTCCCGCATAGGCAAACATTCTGGAAATTTCAGAATTCTTTTTCACAGGGATCGTTCCTCCTTCGGTGAACGCAGCATGGGGACGGAGTTTTCCGTCCCCTGCCGCAATACTGCCCTTGTCAATCGAGGGTATTTTTTACTCAGACAGATTTTCGGTGCAGAACAGCTCGATGCACTTTTCGATCATCGTCTGATTATACTCGGTGGAAATGCCGGAGGCCAGCCAGTAGGCGTAATTGCCCGCGTCATACTGCCCCAGCGCGTTCAGGTCGCTGCCGTAGCGGAACTCGATGTGATAGGTGGTGGTGTTGGTATCGGGCGCCAGGCAGAAGTAAGTAAACTCACCGGAATCGGCGTCGTCGCTCTCGAACTCGTACAGGCCGCGGATCTCCTCCATGCCCACATAGTGATAGGTGTGGGAGAACAGCTCCTTGCCCTCGGCGTCATAGCCCTTGATGATGGCGTTTGCACCGTCAAATTCCAACTTGCTCAGTCCCTCGGTGAAGGCGCAGTCATAAGCGCCGCCGCCGTTGGCATAGGCTGCAACGGCATCCTCGCCGTAGACCGTACCGGTGACCATGGAGGACAGCTTATCATAGGCTACCTGTGCGTTTTCCTCGCCCACCAACGCCGCGCAGTTATCCAACCACAGCTGCGTATACTGCTCGTCCAAGATCACGGGCCAAAGCTCCTGATAGCTGCCGGTCAAATCGACAAGAAGCTGTTGGGCAGCCGCCGCGTTTTCATCGGTGACGGTATCGCCTGCGACGTTGGGATCTGCGGGCTGCTGCGTATCCGGCGCGGCGGTATTGCCGCAGCCGACCAGCATGGAAAGCGCCAGTGCCAGCGCCAGAAGCAGGCTGAGAATCTTTTTCTGTTTCATCATAATTCCTCCCAGAAAGATAAGTGCCGTAGTTAGCTCTGGCTAACTACGGCACTTATCTTAAAGTCTTTTTATGGGAATTGCAATGACTGAGCGGACTATTTTCTATCCGTTCAGACTTCCTTTCGGTAAGCTGTCGGTGGTATGCCGTATTCCGCGCAAAAGGCGGAGGTAAATTTGTTGGGGTTCTGATAGCCGACCTGCAGGGCGATCTCCCCGACGGTGGCCCGAGTCTCTTTCAGCAGCCGCTCCGCCACCTGTAAGCGGTATTTCTTCATGTAGGCGTAGAGGGAATCTCCGTAAACGCCGCGGAAGCACTTTTTCATGACCGTGGGGGAGATGTCAAAGCGCGCGGAAAGCGCATCGATGGTATAGTGCTCCGAGAAATGCGCCACCAGGAATGCGTGGAGCTGCTTGACGGTCTCGATCTGCGCGGCGGGGAAGGATGTGTGTTTTGCAGTGTTCTCCGGCAGGTCGAGTCCCGTCAGGATCAGCAGCAGCTCCAGCACCTTGACCCGGATGTACCCCCGGCGGATGGACGGCGGGACCCTGTACAGCTCGGAAAAAATATGCTCCACCGTGGGGTCAGCCCGGATGATCGTAAATTCCTCCGCTTGAGATCGTGCCATGATCCCGTTGAGATCCACCGCCAGCAGCTCCAGCACCTTTTTCATTTCCTCCGTGACGGCGGAAAAGTCAATAGTCACGGTGATGCCGTGATAGTGAGAGGTGGGAAATTCGGACTGGTGGGCGCTGTCATGGAGGGAGCAGAAGGAGAGGTCTCCGGCGGACATATAGCAGTATTGGTTTCCGCCGAACAGGCACTCGCACCGCCCCTCCTTGCAGTAGTTGATCTCCATGACATGGGGCGTCGGCTGCTGGTTTTTGTTGCAGTACGCCATGTGCATATCGTTATAGACTAACTCGATGCCTGGGAATACGCGATAGAGGGTGATATCTCCCGTGCCGCTCTCGTTTTCCAGATGAAAGCGGCTGTCACCGCTGTCCGTCACGCCGTTCTCCTGGGCGGAAGCACCGTAAAGATCGATGCTGGTAAACCTGCCTGCCGCTGTATCCGCTTCTGCAAGCAGGATGTTTTTTGCCAGTTCATAAGGGTTTTCCATCTGCCGCCCACCTGCCATTTTAAAGTATCTACCCAAAATGTATCATACGATCCGATGTTGGTCAAGCCCGGCTACAGCATAAGGCAGATTCCCTTTATACGGAACCTGCCCTATGTTTTTTAATGTTTTGCTACCATCGATTAACAAGGGCAGACGCGGTTTTGACGGGCAGAAATGCGCCCATATTGCGTCAAGCCCCTTGACAATACGGCAAGTATTTTCTGCGGGTCTTTTCTTGTCTGGACACATTTCTGCTCCTGCAAAACTGCAAGGCACCTGCCAGCGATGTATTTTCGAGTGATTTTTGTTTTTTGAGGCGCAGGTGGGCTGGCGCCCACCAAGGCGAAAAGGGCAAAAAGCGCCGGAAAGACACGCTGTCAGGCGTGTTTGCCCTTGTTAATCGATGGTACGACTGAGATTAGCGTCGGATCTCCAGCACGTCAAAGCCTGCGGATTCTACCGCCTGCGTCAGTACTTCATCACTGACAGGTCGCTCGAAAGAAACGCTTGCCGAGCCGCTTTCTAGACTGACTTTCGCCGCAATGCCATCCAGTGCGTTCAGTGCGGAGGTCACGCTCCGGCGGCAATTTTCGCAGCGCATCCCGCCGATCTTCATAGTCAGGCTGCCAATGGGAGCGGACAACTTCTTTGGCTTGATCCGTGGCTGCTTTTCGGTACCGCAGCAGGTCTTTTTCCCAGTGAAGCGCTTGACGAACGACCAGACGCACCCGACGATAATGGCAGCGGCCAAAATGATCCATATGATTTGCATATCACCGCACCCTTTCCCAATAGACGACTGCCGCTGCACTGTGCTTCAGCCCGCTGCATCCGCGGCATTTTTTGCAGCTGCCGCCGCAGTCAGCAGACATCACCGTTTTCTTGACGTAGCCCAGCTGTGCGTAGCGCTCCAGCTTTGCCTCCACCATTTCGGGCGTCGTGTTCAGATCGGCGGCGAGTTGCGTCGTGGAATGGATCCCCGGCGCGTCCAGCAATTCCAGAAGTGACATAACGACCCGCCCCTCAGAAGAACAGTCCCGCGATGTGGTAGGTCAGGCAGGAAAGGATTAATGCGGAGGCAATGTAGTAAAGGGCAATGCGCAGCGTCCACTTGGCGGAATGGGTCTCATGCAGCGTGGAGTTCAGCGCCATCAGGCAGGGAACATTGAAAGTAACGGCAATGATAAACGCCAGCGCCTCCGGCTTGGAAATTGCCGTAGCGATGACCGCGCCGACGTTCGCGTCCGCCGCGCCGTTTGCCGTGGCGTCCCAGATGGAACCGGCTCCGCTGAAAAGAACGCCGGTCACGCCGAGGACGGCTTCCTTGGAGACCATGGAGGAAACGAAGGCGAGGAAGGTCTGCCAGCCCATACCGAAGAATTTCGTCACTGGCTCAATGGCTGTACCGAATTTATAGAGGATGCTGCCGGTTACATCGCCGCTGGCGGAGTAGGACAGTCCCCAGAAAACGGCGGCGACTACGACTACCACTACAAATGCTTTTTTGAATACATCCCACGCTCGTACCAGCGTATTGCGTAGCAGGCTGCCCCAGCGGGGCTTGTGATACGGCGGCAGCTCCATGATAAGTCCGGTGCGATCCTCCACCGGGCTGAGCTTGCGTCCGAACACCTTGGCAGTGACGATAATGTGCAGGAACATGATGGCGAAGATCAGGAGCATCACCAGCATGGCCCCCGTCGTGCCGAAGATCGCGGAGGCCAGCGTCGGAATGACTGCAAAGGTCGCGCCGCAGGGAAACGCCCACGCAAGCGCGATGGTCAGGATGCGCTGTCCGTAGGAGTCGATAACGCGGGTACCTGCCGCGCCACCGATGGTGCAACCGAAGCTCACGAGCATGGGCATGATGGACTTGCCCTGAAGTCCCAGCTTGTTCATGGTGTTGTCAAACACATAGGAAACGCGAGCCATGTAGCCAATCTCTTCGATGAGACCAAATACCAGATTGATACCGAACACAAAGCCTGCCATGGAAAACACCCAGCCCAGCGCCGTAACGATGGTGCCGTTGATGAACGAGGCAAGTACAGCGGGCATCCCGCTGTGTTCGATCAGCGGACGCAAGATGGTGGGGATTTGTCCGCCGAGCCCCATCAGCGGCGCGGCAACGATCATGGAGAGCATGATTCCAAAAAGCACGATGCCCACGGCGATGACCTTGCCCCAGCGCTTGGAGATCGCCGCACGGTCAAATTTCGTCAGCAGCTGAGAGGTTTTCTTCGACCTCGTGACCACGCCGGAAAGCAGCGTCTCGATCCACGCAAATTTGCAGTCGCTGGTGTAGAGGCTGCCGTCCTTGTTCTCTGCGAGAAACGCCTTGACAGCAGCTTTGTCGGATGCGGCGGACACCTTGTGTGCCACCACGCTGTCGCCCTCCAGCAGCTTTGCTGCCAGCCACGCGGGAGAGTACTGGTCGATGCCGTCTGCCGGAACCAGAGAAAGCGCTTTTTGATAGGCTTCCTTCTGTTCGCCGCTTTCGTACAGAGTGACCAGCGCGTCAGGCGAGAGCTTTTTGGGCGCTTTCAGCGCATTTTCCAGCGCCTGATAGAAGCCAGCATAGCTTTTCTTGTCCGGCGCCACCAGAGACACCACCGGGATCCCCAGCTTTTGAGAGAGCTTTTCCGGATCGACGGTCTTACCCTGCGTCTTTGCCACATCCGTCATGGTCAGCACCAGCATGGCGGGGGTGTTAATGCCCGCATAGTCTGCCAGCATGAACAGGCTGCGCTCCAGCTGGGAAGCATCGGCGAGGATGCAGGTCAGCTCCGCGCCGCCGGAGGCGATGTAGTCGCGGGTCACGATTTCCTCGTCGGAGTTGGCGGACAGGCTGTATGTACCGGGGAGGTCGGCTACCAGATATTTCGTGCCGTTCAGGGTAAATTCGCCCTCGACCTTTTCGACAGTCTTGCCGGGCCAGTTGCCGACGTGCTGGTGTGCGCCGGTCAGGGTGTTGAATACGGTGGATTTGCCGGAGTTCGGCTGACCCAGCAGCGCGATTTTTCTTTCGTTTGCCATCAGTCCTGCACCTCCACTTGAATTCTCTCAGACTCTGTCCGGTTCAACGCAATCATCGTGTCGCGGCCGTAGACCAGAATGGGTCGATTCTTGACATTTTGCAGCATCTCCAGCGGGCAGCCGATATTCAGGCCGATGGAGGTGATGCGGGAGAGATAGCGCCGGTCGCCGTCGATGCCGGTGATCTGTGCTTTTTGACCTTCCTTGAGGTCAGTGAGCTTTTGCATGGGGGAGTTCCTCTCTTCCTGAGATATTCAATCAACTGCTCCGGAATGGCAGCAGTTTCATTTATGGATTTGAGTTAGCGCACTCTAACCGCTCGGCAAAATTTTAAGGATCATTCGATCCCTAAAATTTTGAACCAACCGGCCGTATAGAACTCGCGCAGCCTGCGAATGTGCTGCGCGGCGGTTTCTACCGACTCGTCGTGCGCAATGACCTCGAAAATGGCGGTGAACATGGAGCTGGCAACAATATGGATCATAGTGTCATCCACATCGGCACTGAGCCTCCCGGCCTGCTGCATCATCCGCACCAGTGTGACAGTAGATTTGGCTTCCACTTCAATGAGCCGCTCCACATAATCCTCATACCTTGTTCCGGTGGCGCAGCAGGCAATGAGCTTAAAAGCATCATAGTGCTGGTAGACATATTGGAACTCGCTTTCGTTGCTGTGGGGACTTTGGGAAGCATCCAGCATATTTGCGGTCTGATCGTCCATCTCTCGCTGGGAATACGCCTCGCTGAAATCCCGATACCATTGGTAAAGCTTGTCGGCGGGGCCGGACACCAAGGCGTCAAACAGAGCTTCCTTATTGGCATAGTAGCGATAGAGCGCACCGGTGGTTACCCCGGCTGCTGCGGCAATGCTGCGCACGGATGCCTGACGGTAGCCTTTCTCTAGAAATTCCGCCTTGGCCGCTTCCAAAATTTTCGCAGCCAGTTCGTCATTCAGCATCCGCATCTGATCATCTCCTTGGAATAAGATAACGTTGTTATTTAATAACGATGTTATCTTATCAAATTCTGTCGATCTTGTCAAGGATCTGTTTTTGTACACAGCAGGTTTCTTGCTCCCTTATCTTCGCAACGAAGCTCAAGATAATGCCGGTCGCTTTTTCGCGTTTTCCTTTTTGGTGAGCGCAGTTCCCGTGACTGCCGCTGCCGCACTCGCCACCACATGACTGACCAGTACCGCAGCCCAAATCCCATTCAGGCCAAAGCCAAGATGGGAAAGGAGATAGGCCAAAGGCATCCGAACAACGATGTAATAGAAGATCATCAGGAACATGCTTTTTGAGGGCTTGCCCATCCCGTTGAGCGTACCGAGATAGCAGTTCGTGACGGTGTTCAGAATGTACCCAATACTGACGATTAGGAAATACGTTCCCACAATGGCCGCCACGCCGTCGCTCTTGACGAACAGGCTGGAGAGCTGTCTGGAGGACCCGACCACCAAGGCAGAGAGGATCACAAGCAGGCCGCAGCCGTAGCCCAGTGCGCATTTCAAATAGTCCTTCGCACGGTCATACCGCCTGCCTCCAACGCATTGCCCGATAATCGTGGTCAAAACCATATTCAGTGCCATTGCTGGGTAGAACAGAACGTTTTCCAGCTTGCCGGTCACGCCGTAGGCCGCGATCGCCGTGACGCTGTAGGTGCTGACGAGCGCGGTGAGAAATGTGGTGCTGATGGCGGGGATGCTCTGCTGGATCACGGACGGAACCGCTTTTTGAATGAGGGGCAGGACTTCTTTTCTTTCAAATGCAGAGAGCTTGAAGGAAACCAGCTTTTTCTTTCTCAGATAGATCAGCATGAACAGCAGGCAAATCACCTGAGAGAGAAGTGTTGCAATCGCGGCTCCGTGGAAACCGATGAAGTGAATGAAAAGTGGGTCAAGGATTGTGTTTAGGATCGTGGATACCAGCATGGCCACAGCCTGAAACATGGAATTGCCGAAGCTGCGCAGAACGGCGGTGAAGTAAAGGTAGAGGTAGACGGCCAGATACCCAAGAATATAGATGGACAGATAGCTGTATGCCATGTCATACGTTTCCGCTGGAGTATTGAGTGCCTTCAAAATTCCCGGCAGAAACATCTCCAGCAGAACCGTCACAAGCAGCGAAAAACCGACGGCCGCACAGAACGATGTAGCAATCAGACTTTCCGTTTTCTCCTTGTCCTTCGCTCTGATTGCCTGAGAGAGCAAAATGGAAATTCCATTTGTTGCCCCCATCGCAACAGAGGTCAAAATCAGAATGATGGGCGTGGAGTTCGTGAGCGCGGCGTAGGCTGTTTCGCCCAGCAGGTTTCCGATCCACAAGCTGTCCACGAGGTTATACATCATGTTGAGGAACATGGCGGCAATCATCGGAAGCGCCATTGCCATCAGGCAGCGCTTTGTATTTCCACCGATAAAATCAAGTTTTGTTTGCATCAGTAACATCCTTTCTTTGGTAAATGAATGAATAACATTCAATAATATCGCCTTGAAAAGCCCCCGTCCCAAAACGGGGGATCAATTCAAAGGCGAAGTGCGTAGATGAGAAATTCCCGAATCCTTTTGGACTTTTCTTCTTGTGTCAAATCGTCTGCCAGCAAAATGCCAATCTGTCCATAGACACAGAAACTGGCTGCGGTCTGCAAATCGTCAAACTGGATCTCGCCCTTTTGCTGTGCCTGCTGTAATAGCTTCTCCACAATCGGAACCATTTTCTCACATACCTTGAGCGTAAACTGATCGTGGAACTTTTTATTTTCTGCGCCGTGAAAAACAGGATAATATTTTGTGTCCCTATCTTCCATCGTGGAGGGCATACTTTCGATGATTTGCCGCAGTGTCTGATTCTCGTCCGCTTTAGAGCTGACCATCTGCTCTGCCAAAACGGTCGCATACTGTTCGATTGCACAGTCAAACAGCGCTTCTTTGGACGGGAAGTAGCGGTAGCATAACCCCTGCGCCACGCCGATGGCCTTCGCGATATCTGTGATGGAGGTCTTTTCGTATCCCTTTTCTCCGAATAGTTTTAGGGCGGTATCTATGATCTCCTGCTTGCGCACTTCCGGCTCCTTCGTGATCCGCATCATCCACGCCTCCTTTCTGCCCACCAGTATAGCACCAATTTTTGAAATGTCAATGAATATTGTTCATTCATAAACGACCAATACGTCGGATGCTGCGGCTTTGTGTGTGGGGCCTTTCATCGGATATGATATTGCGCAGGACAGCGGGGCGATGAACGGAATCGTGCGAATACGAACTGATTTTCTTTGGGGTTTTACTAATTGATGATAAGAGACCTTA
>CAVBAZ010000166.1:0-8711 GCA_963593515.1 Bacteroidaceae bacterium | reverse complement strand
CGTCATAGCTTTCGATGGCAAAGTCCGGCGAAGCGGTCAGAAATACGAGCTTTCCCTGATAGCCCATGCCGCGCAGCCGGTGAGCCAGCTCATTGCCCATCGTATCCGGCAGGTAAATGTCCAGAAAAACGATGTCGAAATCCGCACCCTCCTCCACGTCGTAGAGAAGGTTCATTCCGTATTCATAAGGAACCAGCTCCACAGGGAGTGATCGCTCCGCGGAACAGCGGTTCAGCAGGTGCACGATCATTTCCCGTTGGAGCTGGTTATCCTCACAGACAGCAATGCGCATGGGTATCAAGATCCTTTCTTCCAAAATTCAGATTTCACCGCCGGAAGCAGAAAACAGGGGAGCGACGCTGCATAAAAAAATGGCGGCTGCCGCCGCCATTTTATCGCAAACTCCGGAATGATTTCCGTAACAAGATCGTTCGATCGCTACAGACGTTGGGGTCTCCTGCCATGGCTGCGCTTTTATTTATTCATTTTACACTTACAACATAAAAAATCAATATAATATTTTGTTAAAAATTCTTTCTCATTCGACAAAATTACTGAAAATACAAGCAAATCTGACAGCAAGCATGTCCTTCCGACACTTTCCTCCTGAGAAAAATTTTGATGAATTCATCGGTTTTTTGCGAATATTCACAGTAAGCGTGCACGACACTTTTCGCTTGCTATAATAGCGGCAGAACACGACCACGGCATAAAACACGAAAGGGATGCACCGATCGGAGACGGTCGATCAAAAAATGAAAGGGAGAATTGAGTATGAAAAACAAGATGAAGGTCGTATTGGCAGACACCGATGAGAGCTTTCGCATGATGCTGCAGCGGATGATCGAAGCCGCCGGAGACTTCCGGGTAGTGGGCAGCGTGGGCAGCGGCGTGGCCGCATGGCACATCATTGAACGGGAATGTCCGCAGCTGGTCATTATGGATGTGATCCTGCCGGAGCTTGACGGCTTTGGCCTGCTGGACCGGATGGCGGCCATGGCGGCAAGGCCGAGGGCTATACTGGTGTCCGCGTTCTGTCAGGGGCAGGTCGTGAGCCGGGCCATGGCGCAGGGCGCGGAGTCGTTCCTCCCCAAGCCCTGCGAGGTGAATGAGCTTCTCGGCCAGATGCGCCATGTGGCGCAGCGGGCGGAGGCGGAGAACGCCCGCAACACCGCGCTGGAGCGTCTCGTTACCCCTGTTATCCACGAGGTGGGCATGCCGGCCCATATCAAGGGCTATCAGTACGTCCGCGAGGCCATCATCCTGACCATCAAGGACGCCACCATGATAAACGCGGTCACGAAGGTGCTGTATCCGGCGGTCGCCCGGCGCTACAACACCACCCCGTCCTGCGTCGAGCGCGCCATCCGCCACGCCATCGAGGTAGCCTGGAACCGGGGTGATCTGGAGGTTTTGCAGCGCTTCTTCGGCTATACCATAAGCAACGCCAAGGGGAAGCCCACCAATTCCGAGTTCATCGCCATGATCGCCGACTATCTCAGCCTTCAGGATGCGGCCAAGACCGCGTGAGACAGCAGCGCCTGACAGTTCCGCAGGCGGAAAACAGCATAAATCGTCCTTTTTCTTGGCAAACGGCAAAGACTGTGCTATAATAAAATCATCAATTTGATGAGACGAGGATGAGAGAAGCATGGCCATCAAACGTAAATTCCCACCAAAGACGGCGACTGTCCATTGCAGCGGCGGCTGCCGTGCCAAGAAAAACGAAAGCGGCGAGATGCTCTGCGCCTACGGCTGCGTCGGCTGCGGCGCCTGCGTGGCGGCGTGCAAGTTCGACGCCATCCACATCAACGATCTGGGCTGCGCCGAGGTGGACGAGGAGAAGTGCATCGGCTGCGGCGCGTGTACCCGCAAGTGTCCCAGGGGGATCATTGCCCTGCGGCGGGAGGCCGACCGTATCGCGGTGCTGTGCTCCAACCGGGACAAGGGCTTCGACCCGGCCACAAAGACCGGCGCGAGGACGGTGTGTGACGTGAGCTGTATCGCCTGCGGCCTGTGCGTGAAAAAGTGTCCCGCCGACGCTATCCATGTGGAGGACTTCCACGCGGTCATCGACTATGAGCGGTGCCTGAGCTGCGGCGCATGCGCGGTGGCCTGCCCTCGCCATGTCATCCATGACCGCTTCGGCATCCTGACGGACAGGCGCTGAGCGCGGCGATATCGGGAGGAGGAGACACAATGAACATTACCGTATATCTCGGCGCCAACGAGGGAAACGATCCGGCGCTGCGGGACGCTGTGCGCCAGCTGGGCCGCTGGATCGGGGAGAATGGCCATACGCTGATCTACGGCGGCTCGGAGAACGGGCTGATGGGCGAGATCGCCAAAAGCGTCCTGTCCGCGGGCGGAAAGGCCATCGGCGTAGAGCCGCAGTTTTTCATCGATCTGGGCTATGAGTTCCCCGGACTTACGCAGCTCATCGTCACGAAGGATATGGCGGAGCGCAAGGCCAAAATGATCGAGCTGGGCGACGCGTTTATCGCGTTTCCCGGCGGCACAGGCACGCTGGAGGAGATCACCGAGGTCATGTCAAAGGTGTCGCTGAAGCAGCTGGACGCGCCGTGTATCCTGTATAATTTGAACGGCTACTACGATAGTCTGAAGGCGCTGCTGCGCCACATGATCGAAATGGGCCTGTCCTCTCAGGAGCGGCAGCAGGGTATCTATTTCGCGGAAAACCTTGACCAGATCACGAAGATCGTACAGGTCTGCTGACGACCGCACCGGCCCGGCGGCAGACAGAATATAAAAATGTCCCGCTGTGGACGCTGCGCCACAGCGGGATATTTTAACGCGCTTACCGCAGCAGCGGCATGCTGCCGGTCAGCTTATTGATCTTCTTCTTTGCACCGCAAAGGGCGACACCGAAGTATTGCAGCTCGGGCTCCGCAGCTCTCGCCATTTTTCCGATGAACTCGTCGTAGGTCTTACAGCTTTGGGCCAGATCGGAAAAATCCACCGCTGTTACATCCTGAAATTCCGGCTGATACAGCCTTTCCCGCAGCGCCTTAATGGCTTCCGGCCCAGCTTTGAGGATGGGGACGGGAAATTCGATGATGCCCAGATGGACATGGCCGCTTTGATCGGACACATCCGCGCCTACCACCTCCGGCAGCTTCTGCCCCAGTGTGATGCCCATGATGGCCGCCGTGTTGGCGATCAGGCCGAGGGGCAGTTCTTCGTCAATGACCATGACGCATTTTTCGTTTTGCAGATCCATAGCTTCCTCCGTTCTCAATGGCGCTCCAGAAATATCTCCCGGTAGGCGCCGGGCGCCAGTCCGATAAAGCGCCTGAAGTAGTTGGTAAAGTGACTTTGGTCGGAAAAACCGGTCCGCAGGGCCGCTTCCGCCGGTGTGACGCCCTGCTCCAGCAGCTTTCGGGCCTCCCCGATGCGGATGTTTTCCAGATAGCGATAGGGCGTGACGCCCTTCGCTGTGATGAAGTCCCGCAGCAGGGCGGATCGGCTGCGTCCCGCACAGCGGCACAGCTGATCCAGACGGATGCGCTGAGCATAGTGCGTCTCCATAAAGCGGCACACCTGCTCGATCTCCTTCCGGCACACTGTGACGCTTGCGGATAACGGCTGACCGTATTGTTCCAGCAGCAGAGACAGCAGAAGGAGCAGGTTCTCCTCCTTTTCAAACTCCTGTGAGCCGCTCATGACCAGCTCATGGAGCGAACGGAAATAGCAGAGGGCTTCATCACTGCGGATCACAGGAGCGGAGAAATGCGGCAGCTCCCGTTTTCCGGTGATCTCTTCGGTTAGATCCAGCATACTTCCTTTGGAAATATTCAAGGCACGATAATCCAATGTGCCGCCGCCGTCCTGCGCACAGGCATGGTTATCACCGGGGCTGAACAGAAGTATGTCGCCGGGGCGGAGTGTGTGTTCGGCCCCCTTGCAGGAGAGCGTGCGCTGGCCTGCTTCAATAAGACCGACCACATAGTATTCATGAAAATGGTTGGGAAAGGGCTGTGCGATACCGGAGAACCGATAGGCCTCCAGCCGCAGACTGTCATCATAGGTCACGATCCGCGTTTCCTGCTGCATGGACATCACCTCCTTGCTGCTGCTATTATAGCACTGGTGCGGCGGGCCGGCTTGTAAAATATCGTCATTTTGAAGCACAGCGCCCACCCGTGATGCCCGTCGGAAAGCGCAAAAGCAACAGCGGCACGCCAAAGGCGTGCCGCTGTTGCTTTGTATGTATGAGTTTTGGGAGAGAAAAGAGATGGCTTTTGGAATTGCCTTACGCGGCGGCGTGAGCGCTGCGGCGGGCATTGCGCTCCTCGTAGTCCATTTCCAGCAGACCGGCCTTACCGGCGGCCCAGGTCGCCACGGCGCCGAACACGACGGGCAGGTAGTAACCGGCCTGACGGATAGGCTCGTCAGCGGCGGTCATCAGGAAAGCGGTAGCAACGACCAGGATCAGGGAAACGATAGCGGTCAGGATGTAGTTATTGATGTTCTTCATGGTAAATTCCTCCTTAAAGAAATGTTTGTATGTGATTTGGGGTTGTTTTCCTTTTGTGACTACATAGTAGAATATTTAACGGGAAAAGTAAAGCTATGGAATGTTATAACAGATATCAGTGAAACTATCATCGGAAAGCGGCTGGTACAGCTGCTTTTTGCCGGTGCGATACCCAAAAAGATAAGGCCGCCCCACTAAGGGGTGGCCTTGTTGATCGATGGTACTATCAGGCGTGGTAGTACGTTTTGGCGCAGTATTCCCGCTGGATGGTGATGCGGCCCTCGTCGGTGAGCCAGTCCACGAAGTTGGCAAAGTTCCGCTCAATGATGGAGAACTTGAACTCGTTCTTGGTGCGGATGTTCTCCCGCTGGCAGAAGGCGGCGATCCACTGGGCAAAGGTCATGCCGTCCACCAGATCCTCCAGCAGCTCGTCGGCCTTGCGATAGATGAAGGCGCTGTTGCTGTCCACCAGCGCTTCCAGCGCCGCGTGCTCCGTCACCACCGCCTTGTGGGCGAGAATATAGGCGTCAAATTGGCTTCTCCGCAGGAACTCCTTGCTTTGCAGGTCGCGGGCGATGAACATGGAGGTGGGCAGCTTGGCGCTGTCGATCTGCTGCTGATCCAGCAGGCAGTCACCTACATAGGCCACATTGTCCGGCGTTACCACGCCGATATGACCGGCGCTGTGGCCCGGCAGCTGCAAAATGCCGAAGCGCGCCCCGCAGAAATCCAGCCATTCGTCCTCTGGGCCGATGATGGTGTCCGCCACAAAGCACTCCTCCAGAAAATACTCCCGGCTCTTGCCGTAGGTCAGGGCCACATAGTTGGCCCGGTAGGCGTCAGGGTTCACGGAGATGCCCGCCTCTATGATGTGGGCGGCGGCTCTGGCGCCGTAGCGTTGCTGCAAATAGCGGACGTTGCCGCTGTGGTCGAAATGGGCGTGGGAGCAGATGACGCCCCGCAGGCGGAAACCGTTGTCCTCGATCATGGCGGTCAGCCCCGCCCGATCCAGCTTGGCATAGCCGGTGTCGATCAGCACGATATCCTTTTCCGTCACATGATAGACGCCCAGCAGCGCGGTATTGGCCTCCGCCACCCACGTATTTCCCAAAACATGACGCAATTCCATGGCACGCACATCCTTTCTATCCGGCAGTATAACAGCTTTTTCACACCGCCGCAACAAAAGAATCCGGAAATTTTTGATTTTCCCTCTATGCAAACGGAGAGAAATAAGGTAAAATAACGGGGAGCATAGAAATAAATAATAGGAGCGTGACACATGGACGAACCGAAATATAAGCGGGTGCTGCTGAAGATCAGCGGCGAAGCCCTGGCCGGTGATAAGCACTTCGGTCTGGACTTCAAGGTGATGGGTCAGGTGGCCGACGTCATCAAGGAGTGCGCCGCCATGGGCGTGGAGATCGGCGTGGTCATCGGCGGCGGCAACTTCTGGCGCGGCGTCAAGAACGGCGAGGGCTATATCGAGCGCTCCCGCGCCGACCACATGGGTATGCTGGCCACCGCCATGAACTGTATGGCCATGGCCGACGTGCTGGAGCAGAAGGGCGTGGACGTGCGGGTGATGACTTCGCTGGAGATCCGCGCCGTGGCCGAGCCCTACATCCGTGCCCGCGCCATCCGCCATCTGGAGAAGGGCCGCGTGGTCATCTTCGGCTGCGGCACCGGCAATCCCTATTTCTCCACCGATACCGCCGCGGTGCTCCGCGCCGCCGAGATCGGCGCCGACGTGATCCTGCTGGCCAAGAATATCGACGGCGTGTACGACAGCGATCCCGCCACCAACGCCGACGCGGTGAAGTTCGATGCCATCACCTATGACGAGGTGCTCAAGCGCCATCTGGCCGTGATGGATTCCACCGCCACCAGCATGTCCATGGATAACCACATCCCGGTGCTGGTGTTCGCCCTGAAGGATCCCTATAACATCGTCCGCGCCATCCGCGGTGAAAAAATCGGAACAATTGTCAAGGAGGACTGAAAGACATGTTGAAGGATGAATACAAGATCTACGAGGAAAAGATGAAGAAGAGCATCGAGTCCGTGGAGAATGACTTTGCCGCCGTTCGCGCCGGCCGGGCCAACGCCTCCGTGCTCAACCGCATCAACGTGGATTACTATGGCACCCCCACCCCGATCCAGCAGATCGCGTCCGTCGGCTCCCCCGATCCCCGCACGCTGCTGATCACCCCGTGGGACGCCAACGCGCTGAAGGGCATTGAAAAGGCCATTCAGGAGTCCGATCTGGGCATCAATCCCCAGAACGACGGCAAGAGCATCCGTCTGGCCTTCCCGCAGCTGACGGAGGAGCGCCGTAAGGAGCTGGTCAAGCAGATCCGTAAGTATACCGAGGGCGGCAAGGTGGCCGTGCGCAACATCCGCCGCGACGCTATGGATAACTTCAAAAAGCAGCAGAAGGCCTCCGAGATCACCGAGGACGAGCTGAAGATCGCAGAAAAGGACTTGCAGAAGATGACCGACGACAGCTGCAAGGAACTGGATAAGCTGCTGGAAAACAAGGAAAAGGAACTGATGTCCGTCTGATGGGCCTGTTCCAGAAGAAGCATACAACGGCGGGACAGGTGGACATGGGCCGCCTGCCCCGCCACATCGCTATTATTATGGACGGCAACGGTCGTTGGGCAAAGAAGCGTGGGCTTCCGCGCACTGCCGGCCATAAAGTAGGCGCTGAGGTGTTCCGCGATATCGCCACCTATTGCAAGGAGCTGGGCCTCCAGTACCTGACGGTATACGCCTTTTCCACCGAGAACTGGAAGCGTCCCAAGGACGAGGTGGATACCATCATGGGCCTTCTGGAGCAGTATCTGCAGGAGGCCATCGACACCATGGAACGGGATCATATCCGCCTGAAAATTCTGGGCGACGTTATGGCGCTGTCTCCCAAGCTGCAGCAGATGATCGCCGAGACCAACGCCATCTCCACCCACTATCAGGGCTTTCAGGCCAACATCTGCCTGAACTACGGCGGCCGGGCGGAGATTCTGCGTGCCGCCCGCCTGTGCGCCGAAGCCGGCGAGGAGTGGACGGAGGAGAACCTCGGCAAGTACCTGTGGTCGGCGGGCATCCCCGACCCGGAGCTGATCATCCGCCCCAGCGGCGAGCTGCGGCTGAGCAACTTCCTGCTGTGGCAGTGCGCCTACAGCGAGTTCTATTTCTGCGATACCCTGTGGCCGGATTTCAAGCGTCAGGATCTGGACAAGGCCATTGTGGATTATCAAGGCCGCGACAGAAGATTTGGCGCAGTAAAGGCGTAAAATGCACTTGGCATCGTCAAACGCTTCGTAGGGCGGGGTGACCACACCCCGCCGCGGGATACGAAGATGGCTCGATATATTTTCGTAGGGGGCGATGCACACATCGCCCCGCCGTACAACGCAAATGCCATCGTAAATCGTGCGGGCCGATGTGGGCATCGGCCCCTACGGAATGTTTATCGTATCCCCTTTTCCCAACCCTTACATAACAAGGAGCAACTATGTTACAGAGAATCCTCGTGGCGGTGGTGGGTATCCCGCTGCTGCTGTTCGTCTTAATTATCGCGCCGGACTGGGCCACGGCGGCGCTTTTGTGCGCGCTGTGCGCTGTGGGCGCTCATGAGCTGCTGGCGGCTGCATGTTCCAAGGACATCACCCGCCGCTGGTGGGGCCTGAGCGCCATCATGGGCGTGACGGTGGTGCTGCGTACCTACCTTGCCGGTATCGGCGAGGACGGCGCGGCGGCGCTGATGACATGGCTGCTGGCGGCGTGGCTGGTGCTGCTGTTCGTCAGCGTGGTGGTGGAATACGGCACGGCGCGGGCGCTGGCCTTCCGTGACGTATGCACCATTCTGGTGGCGGGCGTGGCCATCCCCATGGCATTCCAGTGCCTGATGGCGCTGCGGCTGCTGGAGCACGGCGGCGGTCTGGTGATGATCCCGCTGGTGGCGGCCTTCTGCTCCGACTCGGCGGCGTTGTTCGCCGGAATGGCGCTGGGCAAGCACAAGCTGGCGCCCCGTGTCAGCCCCAAGAAAACCGTCGAGGGCGCCGTGGGCGGCCTGCTGGGCGGTATGCTGGGTATGGTCATCTACCGCATCATCTTCTTCCTGGTGACGGAGGTGCAGCTTAACATCGCGTGGTGCCTGCTGCTGGGCCTTGCGGGCGCGGTCATGGGCCAACTGGGCGATCTGAGCTTC
>CAVBAZ010000165.1:0-2156 GCA_963593515.1 Bacteroidaceae bacterium | reverse complement strand
GTCCGGTACAGTCTACTCCGTGAAGATCACGCTGGAGGGCAAGGATAACAACGTGTTCTCCGCAAGCTCCACCTATAACGCCATCGAGGGCAAGACCGCCAAGGTCAGCCCCGCCCTCACCGGCGATGCGTATGCGTACAGCGTTGTGCTGACCTATACCTTCGACGCCACCGAGGGCGACTATGTTCCCGTCGCGCCCACCATCACCACCGCGACCCTGCCGGGCGGCAAGGTGGGCGAGGAGTACAGCCAGACCCTGACGGCCACCGGCGATCATCCCATCACATGGAGCGTGGACAGCGGCGATCTGCCTAACGGTCTGACGCTGGTGGGCGACACCATCAAGGGTACGCCCTCCAAGGCCGGCAGCTTCACCTTCACCGTAAAGGCCGCGAATGACGCAGGCTCCGCGACGCAGGCGTTCACCGTCGTCATCGCCGACGCGGATGCCGCCAAGTATCACAACGTCACCCTGAGCGGCACTGGCACCGGCGCAACCGGCGCGGGCAGCCATGCCAAGGGAACCATGGTCGACATCTACGCCGGAACCAAATTCGGCTACACCTTCGCAGGCTGGACCTCCGACGATGTGACCGTCCTCAGCGCCAGCAGCAAAAACGCCTCCTTCATCATGCCGGATAAGGACGTCACCGTCAAGGCCAACTGGATCTATAACGGCGGCGGCTCCGGCGGAGGCTACACCTACTACACCATCAAGGCCACCGCGGGCGTGAACGGCTCCATCTCCCCCTCCGGCAATGTCAGCGTCCGGGAGGGCAGGGATCAGACCTTCACCATCACCCCGGATAAGGGCTACGCCGTCGCCAAGGTGCTGGTGGACAGCAAGAACGTGGGCGCGGTAACGTCCTACACCTTCGAGAACGTGAAGAAGAACCACACCATCGAGGTCGTCTTTATGAAGTCCAGCGGCAATCCCCAGACCGGCGTGTTCGTGGATGTGCCGGAGGGCAGCTACTATGAAGAGGCTGTGAACTGGGCCGTGGAACAGGGCATCACCCAGGGCACCGACGCCACCCACTTCTCCCCGGACGGCATCTGCACCAGAGCGCAGGCCGTGACCTTCCTGTGGAGAGCGGCGGGCAGCCCCGCGCCCAAGACCAGCACCATGCCCTTCACCGATGTGGCCTCCGGCAGCTACTATTACAACGCCGTCCTGTGGGCCGTGGAGAACGGCATCACCAAGGGCACCAGCAACACCACGTTCAGTCCCAACATGAACTGCTCCCGTGCGCAGATTGTCACCTTCCTGTGGCGCTCCGAGAAGTCCCCGGCAGCGGGTACGGTCAATCCCTTCACTGATGTGAAGGCAGACTCCTACTACACCGACGCGGTCCTCTGGGCGGTCAAGGAGGACGTGACCAAGGGCACCACCGCCACCACCTTCAGCCCCGACGCCAACTGCACCCGCGCCCAGATCGTCACCTTCATCTACCGCGCCCTTGCGGAGTAAGCGGAGATGACGGATCGGGAATGGCGGCGAGAGCGGCGGATCGACATCGCCATGCTGGCGGTGGGCCTCGTAGGGATGCTGCTGGTCGGCGGCCTGATCTACTACCTCTGGAACATGGGCTGGTTCTACCGGCTCTCCGCCGAGGGCGTCCTGTCCATTCTGGACGAGCGGACGGTAACGGCGCTGATCGGCAGTTTCCTGCTGGTACCCTTTATCGCCCTGACCGGCTCCGGGTTTCTGCTGGTGCGGCTGGATCTGCGCCATGCGCGCGAACGCCGCGAGCAGAGCGAGAAGCCGGAAGAAGAGCTCAGCCTGTACGAATGGGTAAAGAAACAACAGGCCGCTGACGAAGACCCCTAAACGAACATTGGACAGCGCAGCGGACGGGCAGATCGCCCCGAAGCTGCGCTGTCTCTTTTTCCTCTGACGAAACCCTTGACCGAAACACACCACTTTGAGCGTGCCGCCGCCCCGGCGCGGCACAGGAGACAGCAAGATGAAGAAGATGAAAAGAATCCCAAAATGTATCCGGTTCATGCTCTGCATGACCGTTATCCTCTTTGCCCTGACCACGGCGGTCATGGGCTGCTATCAGAAGGAGCCTGACCCCATCGAGATCCCCGGCAGCTCCTCCGAACCAGATACGGCTGCCGAACCCATCCCCGCCGTCAGCAGGCAGTCCGAG
>CAVBAZ010000164.1:0-4474 GCA_963593515.1 Bacteroidaceae bacterium | reverse complement strand
GTATGGACCAGTACAACCCCATCTTCATGATGGCCGACTCCGGCGCCCGTGGTTCTCAGGCTCAGATCCGCTGGCTGGTATGCGCGGTCTGCTGGCCAACACTGCCGGTAAGACCATCGAGATCCCCGTCAAGTCCAACTTCCGTGAAGGTCTGTCCGTCCTGGAATACTTCATCTCCTCCCGAGGCGCACGTAAGGGCCTGGCCGATACCGCTCTGCGTACCGCCGACTCCGGTTACCTGACCCGCCGCATGGTGGACGTCTGCCAGGATGTCATCATCCGCGAGGATGACTGCGGCGTGGAGAAGGGCATCGTGGTGTCCGAGATCAGCGAGGGCGGCCAGATCATCGAGAAGTTCTCCGAGCGTATCAAGGGCCGCTTCCCCGTCCGCGACATCTGCAAGCCCGGCACCGACGAGGTGCTGATCTCCAAGGATCACATGATGACCGAGGACGACGCGGCGCTGCTGGAGTCCTTCGATATCCACACCGCCGAGATCCGTACCGTGCTGACCTGCAAGGCCCACAGCGGTATCTGCGCCAAGTGCTACGGTATGAACCTGGCCACCTCCAAGCCTGTGGCCCCCGGCGAGGCAGTCGGCATCATCGCCGCCCAGTCCATCGGTGAGCCCGGTACCCAGCTGACCATGCGAACCTTCCACACCGGCGGCGTCGCCGGCGGCGACATCACCCAGGGTCTTCCCCGTGTTGAGGAGCTGTTCGAGGCACGCCGTCCCAAGAAGATGGCCACCATCGCAGAGATCGGCGGCAAGGTGCGCTTCGAGGAGGCCGCCAAGGGTAGCCTGCTGAACATCATCATCACCGCCGACGATGGCGATACCCGCACCTACGCGGTGCCTCACACCGGCCTGCTGGTGCAGGACGGCGAGACCATCGAGAAGGGCCGCCAGCTGCAGGACGGCGCACTGAATCCCCACGACGTGCTGCGTATCCGCGGCGCTTCCGCTGTTCACAACTACCTCATTCAGGAGGTCCTGAAGGTGTACCGCCAGCAGGGCGTGGATATCAACGATAAGCATATCGAGGTCATCGTCCGCCAGATGATGCGCAAGGTGCGCGTGGAGGAATCCGGCGACACCAAGCTGCTGTCCGGCGCTATGACCGACATTCTGGATGTGGAAGATGCCAACGCCGAGATCCGTGAGCGCAATGCCGCGGGCGAGACCAACGAGAACGGCGAGCCGTTGCAGGAGGCTACCTACACCCAGCTGCTGATGGGTATTACCAAGGCGTCTTTGGCCACGGATTCCTGGCTGTCCGCCGCTTCCTTCCAGGAGACCACCAAGGTGCTGACCGAAGCCGCCATCAAGGGCAAGGTCGATCATCTGGTGGGCCTGAAGGAGAACGTCATTATCGGTAAGCTGATCCCCGCCGGTGCCGGTCTGGGCGCATACCGCGAGCTGGCCGAGGAGCTGGTTCCCGATCCCGACCCCGTGGAGGAGGCGTCCGCCCCGCAGGAGGTCATCTTCACCAATCAGGTGGCCGCCGCCAACGTGGAATAAGCGACAGGATACTCCGTTTCTGATCTCAAATGCCCTCCGGCAGCGCCGGAGGGCATTTATTCTCCGAACTGCACACATTTTACCGAGGGATTTCGGAGAAAATCACAAATTTTTGGCACAAATCCACTTGACGCTGTTTCCCAGCTATGATATAATTCTAACTTGCGCGGGCATTGCTCCGCGAACTTTGTCATACCGCATCAGCAGGAGGGGCAGCACACATGGAAGCACTGGCGGCCAAGGAAAAAGTGGTGGGTCTCAAGCAGGTCCGCAGAGCCGTGGCTTCCGGTAAGGTGCGCAAGGTCTATCTGGCCTGTGACGCCGATCCCCGGCTCACCGAGCCTATGGAGGCGCTGTGTCAGGCGGCGGGCGTCGCCGTGGTGACGGATTACACCATGGCACAGCTGGGCCGCGCCTGCTCCATCGCCGTGGGTACTGCCGCGGCGGCCGCGCTGGAGGGCTGAACGCCCCGACAAAATTTGTTCCTTACGGAATAAAATTCCTTTATTCCGAGGAAAATACAGGGAGTTATTCCCGCAATTTTGAAGAAAGGAGTACCTATTGCATGCCTACTTTTAATCAGCTGGTCAAGCAGGGCCGGAAAAAGGCTACCTACAAGTCCAATTCCCCCGCTATGCAGAAGGGCCTGAATACGCTGAAGAACAAGGAGACCAACCTGTCTTCCCCTCAGAAGCGTGGCGTCTGCACCGCAGTGAGAACCGCGACCCCCAAGAAGCCTAACTCCGCTCTGCGTAAGATCGCCCGTGTCCGTTTGACCAACGGCTACGAGGTCACCGCTTACATCCCCGGTGTGGGTCATTCTCTGCAGGAGCACTCTGTGGTCATGATCCGCGGCGGCCGTGTAAAGGACCTGCCCGGCGTCCGCTACCACATCATCCGTGGTACCCTCGACACCCAGGGTGTTCAGGGTCGTATGCAGGCCCGTTCCAAGTACGGTGCCAAGCGCCCCAAGCAGAAATAAGCGATCGACCAAAAGCAATTAAAAAGAGCTTTGCCGAAAAGGTACTATATTTTATATACCTCTTTGGCAGGCCGTACAGCAGCCAACACACTGCGCGCTGCTGAGTACCTATGAAATCATATTATTATGAAGGAGGGAAGCATAGTGCCCAGAAGAGGTAATGTTCCCAAAAGAGAGATCCTGCCCGATCCCATGTACGGCTCCGTGCTGGTGACCAAGCTGGTCAACAGCATTATGCTGGATGGTAAGAAGGGCGTGGCTCAGAAGGTCGTGTATGGTGCTTTCGACATCATCAAGGAAAAGACCGAGAAAGAGCCTCTGGAAGTCTTTACCCAGGCTATGGAAAACATCATGCCCAGCCTGGAAGTCAAGGCCCGCCGTGTCGGCGGCGCCACCTATCAGGTCCCCATGGAAGTTCGTCCCGCCCGTCGTCAGACCCTGGGTCTGCGCTGGCTGACCAACTACTCCCGCGCCCGCGGTGAGCGTACCATGGCCGAGCGTCTGGCAGGTGAGATCATGGACGCCGCCAACAACACCGGCAGCGCCGTGAAGAAGCGCGAGGATACCCACAAGATGGCCGAATCCAACAAGGCATTCGCCCACTTCCGTTGGTAACCCCGCAACACATTGTATTATTCGTAAAAGGAGAACGGTATGCCGAGAAAGGTTACACTGGAAAATACAAGAAATATCGGCATCATGGCCCACATCGACGCAGGCAAGACCACGACCACAGAGCGTATTCTGTACTACACGGGCGTGAACTACAAGTTGGGTGAGACGCACGAGGGTACTGCAACCATGGACTGGATGGAGCAGGAGCAGGAGCGTGGTATCACCATCACCTCCGCAGCAACCACCTGCTACTGGAAAGGCAGTGAGAACCAGTTCCCCCAGACGCGCATCAACATCATCGACACCCCGGGCCACGTGGACTTCACCGTGGAAGTGGAACGTTCTCTGCGCGTGCTGGACGGCTCTGTGACCGTCATGTGCGCCAAGGGCGGCGTTGAGCCCCAGTCTGAGACTGTGTGGCGTCAGGCGGATCACTACCATGTCCCCCGGATGATCTACGTCAATAAAATGGACATCACCGGTGCGGATTTCTTCCACGTTCTGGACATGGTGCACGATCGTCTGAAGGCCAATGCTGTGCCTATCCAGCTGCCCATCGGAAAAGAGGATACCTTCCGTGGTATCATCGATCTGGTGGAGATGAATGCTGATATCTACTACGATCAGCTGGGCAAGGATGTCCGCGTCGAGCCGATCCCCGAGGATATGGTGGATCTGGCCGAGGAATACCGCGAGAAGCTGCTGGACGCCGTTTCCATGTTCGATGACGAGATCATGGAGATGTATCTGGAGGGTCAGGAGATCCCGGCCAAGAAGATCCGCACGGCTATCCGCAAGGCCACCTGCGCCGTGGAAATGGTGCCGGTCACCTGCGGCAGCTCTTACCGCAACAAGGGTGTTCAGAAGCTGCTGGACGCCATCGTGGACTATATGCCCGCTCCCACGGATGTGCCCGCTATCGTGGGCACCCATCCCAAGACCGACGCCGAAGAGGACCGCAAGCCCTCTGACGACGAGCCCTTTGCCGCGCTGGCCTTCAAGATCATGACCGACCCCTATGTGGGCCGTCTGACCTTCTTCCGCGTTTACTCCGGTAAGCTGACGGCCGGTTCCTCCGTGCTGAACGCCACCAAGGGCAAGCGCGAGCGCATGGGCCGCATCCTGCAGATGCACGCCAACCACCGCGAGGATATCGACACGGTGTATGCCGGCGATATCGCCGCCGTCGTGGGTCTGAAGAACACCACCACCGGCGACACCCTGTGCGATGAAGGCCATCCCATTATTCTTGAGTCCATGGAGTTCCCTGAGCCCGTGATCCGCGTGGCCATCGAGCCCAAGACCAAGGCCGGTGAGGAGAAAATGACCATCGCCCTGATGAAGCTGGCGGAGGA
>CAVBAZ010000163.1:0-5967 GCA_963593515.1 Bacteroidaceae bacterium | reverse complement strand
GGTAGTGATCCACATACAACGAAAGATCCGCCGCCAGCACACCTACCAGCGTCACGTTTTCAAAATCCAGTCCCTTGGCTACCATCTGGGTGCCAATGAGAATGGGGATCTTCTTTTCATCAAATTCCTTCAGCAGCGTTTCATGACCCGCGCCTACTGTGTCCGCGTCCATCCGCAGCAGCGGCGTGTCCGGAAACAGCGCATGCAGCTCCTCCTCCACCCGCTGGGTGCCGAAGCCTACATGCCGCAGGGGCGTTCCGCACTCGGGACAGTCCTCCGGCGCTCGCCGGGAATAGCCGCAGTAGTGGCACATCAGGCGACCGTTGGCGCTGTGGTACGTCAAATACACGCTGCACCGGGGACACTGGGGCACAAAGCTGCAATTGGGGCACAGCAGCTGGCGGCTGCTGCCCCGGCGGTTGAGAAACAGGATGCTCTGTTCGCCCCGCTCCAGATTGGCCTTTAATTCCTCATACAGCGGCTGGCTGATGGCCGTCATATTACCCTGCCGCAGCTCCTGCCGCATGTCCGCAAGGATCACGCGGGGCAGCTGCTGCCGGTTATACCGCTGCCGCAGCAGCGACAGATGATAGTCGCCATGCTTGGCGTACCATGCCGTCTCCACCGTCGGCGTGGCGGAGCCCAGCACCAGATGGCAGCCCTCGGTCACGCAACGGTACTTGGCAATATCGCGGGCATGGTAGCAGGGAGAGCGCTCCGATTCATAGGAGCCCTCCTGCTCCTCGTCCATGATGATAAGGCCCAGACGCTCCAGCGGCGCGAACACCGCGCTGCGGGTGCCCAGCACCACCGTAGCCTCACCCTTCCGGATGCGCTTCCACTGGTCGTACCGCTCGGTCATCCGCAGGCCGCTGTGCAGCAGCGCCACCCTGTCCCCGAAATAGGCGGTGAACCGCGCCATCATCTGGGGCGTCAGGGCGATCTCCGGCACAAGGATCATCACGGATCTTCCCTGTGCCAGCAGCTCCTGCGCCAGCCGGATATACACCAGCGTTTTGCCGCTTCCGGTGACGCCCTGCAGCAGCGTGACGCCGCCCTTTCCGGTCAGCGCCCGGTGCAGGATGTCCTCATACGCCTGCTGCTGCTCGTCGTTCAGTGTAATGTTATCCGCCTTTACGGCATATGTTTTTTCAGTGATCCGGTAGGTCTCCTCAGTCCGCAGGGCGATCACGCCGCGCTTTTCCAGCGCCGTGACCGTCTGCCGGGAGACACCGGTGAAATAGCACAGCTCATGGACGGCGGTCTCCCCCTGCTGCAGCAGGAACTGCACCGCGTCATACATGCGCCGCGCGCTTTTTTTCCGGGACTGCGCCCACGCGGCGGCTTCGTCCTCCGGCAATGCCAGACGGGCCAGCTGCACCGTCTTGTCCTGCACAGCGCGGCGGCTCAGCGTCTGCTGGGAGACGACACCCCGCTTTTCCAGACTGCGCAGCACCGCGGTCACGCCCTCGCCGAGGGCTTCCCGCAGTACCGATATCTCCTGCGGCCCTTCCGCCAGCAGATGACATACCGCCGTCTCCTTATCGGACAGGCTGTCCCACGCCACACCCTGTACCAGCTGCCACAGCTCCTGATAGCGATACCAGACGGCGGCGGGCAGAATGGTGCGGATGGTGTCATAAAACGTGCAGAAATACCGCTGCCGCATCCAGAGGGCCAGCTTGATCTCCCGCTGGGAGATCACCGCCTCGCCGTCCAGATTCAGCCGCAGCGCCTTCAGCGGGCCGGTGGGAACTCCCTGCTCCAACGACAGCACAACGCCCTCGCTGGTGCGGTTGCCCCGGCCAAAGGGCGCCAGCACACGGCAGCCCACGCTGACCTCCATATCGGAGGGCACCAGATAGGAATAGGGCTTGTCGATGGCATATGTCGCCGCTTCCACAGCGATCTTCGCGATCTGCATAGCCCTGTTCTCCTCTCTTTGTTACTCCTGAATGGAGGAATCGATGGTGCTGGCGTCAAACTTGCCCTCGGCCACCTCGTCGATGGCCATGGTGACGGGCTTCTCCTCCAGATGCTCGCCGCTGACCTCCGCTTCGGAAGCGATCTGACGGGCACGGCGGGCCACCACATTGACCATCATATAGCGGTTGGGCACATAGCTGGTCAGCTGGTTCATTGCGGGATAAAGCATAGACATAATGATATCTCCTTCTGCCTTTCAGGCGATGTATTCAAACGTTTTTATCTCAGCATACCGATACGGTCGGCGGGACGGCAGTGCTCGGCCAGCATGATGGCCCGCAGCTCCTTCACAGCGTTCTCCACCGTATCGTTGATGACAAAGTAATCGTAGCTGTCAGCGCTCTCCAGCTCTACCTTGGCGCGCAGCAGACGCTCCTGGATCTTTTCCGGGGAATCGGTGCCACGGGCCTTGAGACGGCGCTCCAGCTCCTCCCAGGAGGGCGGCGCGACGAAGATGCGCACCACCTCCGGACGCAGCTCGTGTACCTGTGCGGCGCCCTGAACCTCAATGTCCAGAATGGCATCCTTGCCCTCCGCCATAGCTTCGTCCACATACTTCTTGGGCGTGCCGTAGAAGCTGCCTACATACTCGGCATACTCCAGGAACTCGCCCTCCTCGATCCACTGGCGGAAGGTCTCCGCTTCGATGAAGCGGTAGTCCACATCCGGCGTCTCCGTGGGACGGGGCGCACGGGTCGTTGCGGAAACGGAAAAATACAGATCGTCGCGCCCTTCAAACAGGGTACGCAGAACGGTGCTCTTTCCCACGCCGGACGGCCCGGAAATGATAAATGTTTTGCCTTTCTTCTCCATTCTTATCCCTCTTCCTCTGTAAAATCCTGCGGTGTCATGCCAAGGCGCGGCGCCAAACGCTCCGTACTAAGGGCGGAAAGCACCACATGGTCACTGTCCATAATCAGCACGGAAGCCGTCTTGCGGCCATAGGTAGCGTCGATCAACATTCCGCGGTCGCGGGACTCCTGCACCAGACGCTTCACCGGTGCGCTGTCAGGGCTGACAATCGCGATCAGACGCTGCACCGACACCAGATTGCCGAAACCGATATTCACCAGCTGCATCCCCGGCACCTCACTCAATGTTCTGTACCTGCTCGCGGATCTTCTCCACCTCGGCCTTCATGTTCACCACGTCCTGCGCGATGGTCAGGTCGTTGCACTTGGAGCCGATGGTGTTGCACTCGCGGTTGACCTCCTGGATCAGGAAGTCCAGCTTGCGGCCGATGGGCTGGTCGCTCTCCAGCATGGTACGCAGCTGGGCGATGTGGCTGCGCAGGCGGACGGTCTCCTCATCCACGGCGATCTTGTCGGCGAAGATGGCGGCCTCCGTCAGGATGCGGCTCTCGTCGATGGCGGTAGATTGCAGCACCTCCTGCATGCGGGCCGTCAGCTTTTCCCGATAAGCGGCCACGGTCTGGGGAGAGCGCTCCTCCACCTTGCCCACCACGGTCTCGATGGTGGCGGCGCGGCCTGCGATATCCTCGCTGAGCTTGCCGCCCTCCACGGTGCGCATGGCGTTATAGGCGTCCAGCGCCTCGTCCAGCACGGCGCAGATATCGCCGGAGACGGATTCCAGATTCTCCTCCGCCTTGGTGACCGTCAGCACATCGGGGAACTTTGCCAGCACGGCGGCGGACAGCTCGCCCTCCAGCGAAAACATGTCCTTCAGCTTCGTCAGCGCCTCGTAATAGCCACGGGCCAGCGGTTCGTTGACGGCCACTACCGTTTCGTCGGCAGCCGTGGCGTCGATGGTGATGAACACATCCACCTTGCCGCGGGAGACCGCCTTCTGCACACGGGCCTTGACGGCATCCTCCACAAAGATATAGGTACGGGGCACCTTCACGGTGCAATCCAGATAGCGGTTGTTGACGGAGCGTACCTCCACGGTGATGTCGCGCCCGTTCAGCGTCTCCCGCGCCCGGCCATAGCCGGTCATGCTCTTGACCACAGTATATCCTCCCTTTCCGGCGGTCATGCCGCCGCGGTAAATTAACAACAGTACAGATAACCGCCGCCGGGGCAGCAGAACAGCGGCAGACAGAACGGCAGGCACGGATTCATATGGCAGTTCCCGGTGCTGAAGGAGCCATAGCCGTTGGGCCGGTAGGCCGTCTGGCGGCCCTCTGCCATGTCCAGCGCCTGACGGTACTCCTCGTCATCCGGATCCATCTGCACCGCCGTCTGATAGTAGCGCTTTGCCTCGTCTAGCCAGCCGCGGCGGGTACACAGCACGCCCTTGAGGAAGTTCCACTCGGCGTCGTGATCCTTCATGGCGTTCAGCAGCTCCTCCGCCAGATTCAGGTCGCCCTGCTGGATGGCGGCACGCACCCGCTGGTACGGGCCGGCATAGGACTGGTAGCCGCCGTAGCCTGCCCCATAGGGGTTGTAGCCTGTGGACGGCCCCGCACCGTAGCTTCCGCCGGAGGCGCCCCGCTTGCGCTGGCTCTGTATCTCCTCGTAAGCCTCGTTGATCTCCTTCATCCGCTCCTGTGCCAGATCGGCCAGCGGATTATCATGATAGTTGTCCGGATGGTACTTCCGCGCCAGATTGCGGTAGGCTTTTTTAACTTCTTCGTCGCTTGCCGTGCTGGGCACGCCCAGCACCTGATAGGGATCACGCATGCTGGTGTCCCCCTTTCTTCTGTAAAACTCTCGTTTTCCGGTGGAAGCTGCCCTCCAGAACGGAGGTCCCCACCGCATATAGGCCTTCATAGACCGTGCTCTCGATCACCGGGCCGTAGCCGCCGAAATCCCACAGCTCAAAGGCCGCCGCCATGGCGCGGATAGAGCTGTCCAGCGTCTGCGCCAGCTCCCGCCGCGCCGCATCCGTCAGCGTATCGCCGGGAAGGGCGTACCGCAGCAGCAGCGGGTTATAGCTGCCGGTTTTCACGTCTTTTTTCAGGTCGTCCGCCGCGTCCACCAGATAGACCCAACGGCCCAGATGGTAGAGCATCTGCTCCAGCACGCGGCGCTTTACCGGCTGGGCCACCTCATTGGCGGCGTCCGCCAACAGCCGGGCAAAGGTATCCGCCGCCGCGTCAAGAGACGGACATTCCGCCTTCTCCAATTGGCTCAGCGCCTGCAAATGCCGACGGGTACTCTCGTCAAATCCTGGACGCAGCGCCCGCACCTTCCGGTAGGCCCTCCGCAGCAGCAGGGATGCCGCCCGGTATTTCAGCCCGCCGAAAAAGCCGTGGTCGGCGATGCCGTCCTGTATCTGCCACCATGTCAGGATGACGCTCATATCCGCCGCCAGATCAAAGGCGCTTCCGCCGCAGGCGCAGGGCCTTCCCTTCACGGGATGGATCAGGCAGCGCTTCGTGCAGCGCTCCGCCGTTCCCTCCGACAGCAGCATGGCCAGAAACGTCAGGTCATAGTTCAGGATCATCCGCCCTGCCAGACCGTAGCGCTTTCCCAGCGTATGGCACAATCCGCAGTAAGCGCCCTCGAAGCGCTGCTGTTCCTCCGCCGTCAACCGGTCAGGAGCCGGACGCACATAGCCAAACATCAGAACAGGCGCAGGATCTGATAGGTCAGCAGCTCCTTCTTCCGGGCGTGGCGGTCATAGAGCACGCAGGGAATGAAGCTCACCGCAAAGGCGGCAATGGCGATGGCGTACCGCATACCCTCGGAGAGGCCCTCCGACAGAAAGTAGCCCAGCAGGAACAGCACCACCGGCAGCACATACACCAGCGCCACCACGCCGAAGATCTTCCGGGTGCTGCTCTCCACCACCACCTTATCGCCAGGCTGCGCGCCGATGTCATTTCTGGCACGGGCCTTGATGGCCGCGCCGGTCATGCCGCAGCCGGCGCACTCCTCGCAGTCGTGGCCGCAGGCGGACTTGCGGGGCACGGAGATCTCCGCGTAGCCGCCGCCCAGATCCTTTTCAATTGTTGCGATCTGTGTCATATCTATAATCCGCCTTTCTGCGAAAGGCACCGACGGGGTTATGAAACCC
>CAVBAZ010000162.1:0-14387 GCA_963593515.1 Bacteroidaceae bacterium | reverse complement strand
ATACATAACATCCATAGTCTCATCGGGGCGCCCATCCACAAGCACTAAGTCTGCGTCAAGGCCCGCCCTGATGCAGCCGACCCGATCCGCCCATCCGGCAATCTCTGCGTTGTACACAGTGGCCTGCTTCAGCACCTCCAGCGGCTCCATACCGGCGTCCTCGGTTCGGAAGCGGAATTCCACGCCGTTGCCGTACTGGGGACTTCCGGGGGCGCTGTCCGTGCCGAAGCCGATCACGGCACCGGCCTCATATGCCCGTCGAACAGCTCGGCACATACTTTCCCTCATGGGATCCAGCCGCGCAAGCCAGAACTGCCGCTCATCGGGATCGGTCTGGCTGACATAAGTGGCGGCTAGCGTGGGCACCAGGTAGCAGCCCTCCGTCGCCAGCAGCAGATCGGTGGTCTTATCACTGATGTAGGTGGCATGCTCAATAGTGCGGACGCCGCATTCGACGCAGACTCTGACCGCCTCATCCGCGTGGCAATGGGCCGCCACATACAGGCCGTTGCTTTTCGCGGTATCCACTGCCGCCTGAATTTCACCGCGGGTCATGACCGGGTTCAGCGGAACGCCTGTGGGGTTATAGGCCGAGCCGGATGCGTAGATCTTGATGAAGTCCGCGCCATAGGCGGCCTCCTTCCGCACGCCTGTGATGAAGCCCAGCTCACCGTCTACCAGATAGCCCTCCTTCTGCGTGGCGCTGTTGGCCATCGTGTTGCCGCAGGAGATCAGATTCGGGCCTTCACACAAACCCATGCGGATCATATTTCTTACATAGGTCGCTGCCCGGTCATAGCTACCGCAGTCCCGGATGGTGGTAAAGCCGTATTTCAGGTAACGCCGGGCCTGCGCCGCCGCGTCGATCAATAGCTGCATGGGCTCATTTTTTGAATCCTCTCCCACGCCGCCCAGCAGCGTGATGTGGGTATGCAGGTCGATCAACCCCGGAAGAAGCGTTTTTCCCGCGGCGTCAAACTCCGCCTCGCCGTCGGCAGGGCAGAGACCGGATGCCGATACCTCCGTGATCTTTCCACCGGCGATCCGGACACAGCCGTGATCCGCCTGGCAGCCGTCTGACAGCGCCGCGATCAGTCTAACATTTTTAATAAGCATGCTGCCACCTCTTTCTTACATTTTTTGCTTGCAGGGATGCTCAATCCTTCACCTTGACGATCATTTCCACCTCAAGGGGGATCCGGAAGGGCAGCACATTGGTTCCTACGGCCGTTCTGGCGTGGCGGCCTCTGTCGCCCAGCGCCGACACAAACAGGTCGGAGACGCCGTTGATGACCTTCGGCTGCTCATAGTAGTCGGGAGTGCTGTTGACAAAGCCCTGCACCTTGACGATCTGCTCCAGTTTGTCCCAGTCGCCGCCCAGTTCCCGCTTGAGGACGGCCAGCAGGTTGATACCGGCCAGGCGGGCGGCCTGATAGCCTTCTTCGGTGGTCATGTTCTCGCCCAGTCGGCCGAGCACGGTGGGTTTACCGTTTTCAAAGGGGCCTGCGCCGGAGAAAAACCAGAGGCTTCCGGCCTTCTGCACGCCGACATAGTTTGCCATAGGCTCCGGGCCTGCGTCCAGAGTGATTCCCAATTCTTCCAGCTTCTTTTCAATCTCGTTCATAGTGGTTGCCTTCCTTTCAGCGTTTATGGTCTGTATTTTGATGAATAACAGCAAAGAATCGATCGATATCCTCCCGATCGTTATAAATATGCAGCCCCACACGGATCCCCCGCAGCCCCTGCGCGTCCGGCGTACTGACCCGTGCAAAGACCTTAGCGGTTTTGAATGTCTCATCCGTTACGTGCACCCACGGCTCCAGCCGGAGGCAGAGGATCTGACTGCAGTTCTCAGGTGGGAAATCATACGCCAGATGTACGCCCAGCGTCTCGTTGATGTGCTTTTTGAAGTCGTCCGCCAGTGCCAGCACATATCTCTCAATATTGGGCAACCCAAGGGCTGCATTCCGGGCCGCTACCAGTCCCAGCCCATAGATCCCATCCGTGTGCTGGTGTCCGATCTCAAATCGTCCCGCGTCATTCCGGATGTCGATATGCGCTTTGCCAGTGTTGAAGCGATCTGCGTCGGACATCCAGCCGACGCCCCAGTGCTTGATCATACCGCGTACCCGCGGGGTGACGTAGGCGTATCCCGTTCCGCAGAAGTTCATCATCCACTTATAATCGTTGCCCACCAGGAAGTCGATGTGGTCGCGCCGGACGTCCACATCAAGGACACCCAGGGCCTGCACTGCGTCCACAAACAGCAGCACGCCGTGAGCACTGCACCAATCACCCAGCCGGTTCACATCGATCCGGCAGCCGGTGGTGCTTTCCACCAGGTTCACCGCGATGGCTCTGGTATGGGCATCACAGGCGGCGATCAGCATCTCCGGCGTCACGGCGCCGTTGACCGACGGGACAAAGCGCACATCCAGTCCCTCGGTCTGCCGCTTCTGCCAGGCAAAACGTCCGCCGATCCAGCCGTCCCGCACCGTTACGATATTGTCCTCCGGCCCGTAGTCGATGCCCTCTGTGACCAGCGTGTACAGCTGTGTGGAGCTCTGGCCAAAGGCGATATCCTCCGCGCGGCCATGGATCATCTCCGCCAGCGCCGCTTTGGTGCGCCGCATCATCTCCAGCGTGTCGACCGTGCCGTCCTCATACTGCCAGGCGGAGTCTCCCCCGCGCAGGTAGCGGTCATCCATATACCGGCGCACGCCGTTATATACAAAGTCCGGCACCAGACCGGTGCTGGCCGTTTCAAAATAGGCCCACTCCCGTGCCACCGGAAAGTGCTTCCGGAACCCGGCGGCCGCTTTGTCAAAGTCTGTCATCGTTTTATCACCTCTTACCCTCCGCCGCAGTCCTCTGCTTGTTGGCGAAGATCAAATGCGTCATCACGCTAAAGATATCAGTGATATCTTTAGCGTGATTTAAGGATATCACTGATGATATCAGTTTGTCAATGGTTTTTGTTCAAAAAATAAAGTAACTGCCCACCAACCCGCAATTTCGGCGGTGAAACAGTTACTTTTTATAAATATGCGCTGCACTTTCTGTGTATTATGACAGGGGCAAGCAAAAAACAGCGCAGTTTACAGGAAGCAGATGTCTTCAAGCAGGTATCTGACAGCCAGATCCTCGTCCCGGACTAACATGGCGTCCACAATGCGGTCAAAATTCTGAGTATCCGCCTTGCCTGTGATGTTGTAGGTGGACGCCTTGATGAGCAGCGGGTACAGCGTTTCCTCCAGAAAGCTGTTGTTTGCCAGCTTCGCCAGACCCATATGGAACCGGGTATTCACCGTTTCACCTGGGCGGTACTGCAATTCTTCCTTCTCTCGATAGAACCGCAGTGCGTTCAGCTCTTCCTCTGAGGCGGAGGCAATGGCCTTGCGCACGGCCAGAGTCTCCAGCACCTGACGGATCTCCTGAATCTTATTGATCTCCTCGGTGGTGTACACGTTGATCATATAGCCGCGCTTGGGATAACTGACAAGAAAGCCTTCACTTGCCAGAATGTGCATGGCCTCCTTCACCGGGGCCTTGCTGACACCGTACTGTGCGGCGATCTGTGCCTCGCTGATAAAATCCCGTGGCGAATACGTGCCTGTAACGATATCTCGCAGAATTGCATCATAAATGGTATCTGATATCTTGATTTTCATAATACTTACCTCCTACCAGCCTCTTCTGTGTTCTTGTCAATTATAGCAGTGCCGCGTTGGTGTGACAAGTGGTATTATCAGAGAAAGGCGTTTTCCGTCCGTCAGTATGCTAAAACTTTTTTGCTTTTGGAAAATTTTCTGTACATCACTCGGTGGTCTATATTATTACAAAAGCGCGCGCCAAAACAATACAATGAAGACGTCCTCTCAGTAGATTACGCTACATGACATCCTTTCCTGTTGCGATTGGAGTTGATTATGTTATAATATTGAATGAAACTTGTATTCCAGTGAGTTGTTGCAATATTTTCGTAATTATTTTGCGGGGTGTCAAAAGTGCACTCAATTATATCGTACAGTGGAATTTCGGGGAATCTCAAGTCACTGCACAAGGGGGCAGAAATCGCATATGGATATCAACGATCTGAAACTGTTTGTTCGGGCTGCCGAGCTGGGCAATATCACCCACGCCGCGGCGGAGTTGGGCTATACGCAGTCTGCCGCCAGTCATGCTCTGCGGCGGCTGGAGCAAAATCTGGGAACGCAGCTTCTACAACGGTTGCACATGGGCGTCTGCCTGACAGAAAACGGTAGGGAGTTGCTACCCTTTGTGATGACCATGCTGGCTGCGCAGGAGCAACTGCTGCAAAAGGCGGCAGACCTCAGCGGCAGCGTGTCCGGCATCGTATCGGTAGGGTGTATCAGCAGCGTTGCCATCCGCTGGCTTCCGACGCTGATCGAGCGCATGGCTGCGTGTTATCCCTCCGTACAGATCCGTTTTCAGGACGGCGACTATGAAGCCGTGGAGGAGTGGATCCTGAAAAAGAAAGTGGAGGTGGGCTTCCTCTCCGCGTCCACCCGCCAACCCTTCCGGCTGACGCCGCTGGTAGAGGACGATATGCTGCTGGTGCTGCCCTGCGGCCATCCGCTGTGCACATTGGAGGAGGTCCCACTGGCGTGTCTGCGAGAGGAGCGGGTCATCATCCCCGCCGAGGGCATCGACTACGATGTGGGAAACATTCTTCGCCGTGCCGGATGTACTGTGACGGACAGCGTCAGCGTCAACAGCGACTACTCGGCCCTAACACTGGTGGGGCAGGAGAGGGGTGTGACTATCCTGCCCCGGATGCTGCTGGGGGACTATGACGACCAGCGCATCCAACTGCGCTTTTTGGAGGACCATCCCACCCGCACCATCTGTCTGGCGACGCTGCCGCAGCGGCGGCTGTCCTCGGCGGCGGAGCTGTTCTGCCGGTACACCACCGATATGTTCCATGCCTCCATATAGCAAAGAAAACGCAGGCACCGCCCGCGTTTTCTATTTTATATCGCCATGAATGAGATTCATGGCCGCTGGGAAAAATGTCCATTTTACAAGTTGCCGCATACCTGATAGGATGTCCTCTGGACAGCAAAACGCGTCCTATCGGGAGGCAGAAAACACATGGACAGATTGCAGCATACATTCCTGCGCTATGCGCAGATCACATTGGGATGTGCCCTGTACGCGCTGGGCTTTTGCTGGTTTTACGCACCCAACCAGCTGTGTATGGGCGGCTTTACCGGCCTTGCGCAGGTCATCAGCCTGCTCCTGCCCCAGATCCCGATCGGTGTTCAGGTATTACTGATGAATCTGCCGCTGTTTTTCCTGATCTGGAAAAACGTAGGCCGCGATTGGTTCATTGCCTCACTATATGCCATGGTGGTCAGCTCACTGTTCATCGACCTGCTGGACAAAACGGTGACGTTCCAGCCGATCGAGCCGGTGCTGGCCTGCGTGTACGGCGCGGTACTTGTGGGTGCGGGCTGCGGCCTGATGCTGCGGCAGAATGCCACCGTAGGCGGCACCAATCTGGCGGCGCGGCTGCTACGCCTACGGCTGGAGCGGGTCTCCATCGGTACGCTTTGCTGCCTGCTGGACGGTCTGATCGTGGTGCTGCACGTCATCGCCTTCCGCAACCTGAGCCATTGTCTGTACGCGGTGGCGTCGCTGTATCTCATCTCCCTCATCATGGATCGGGTGGTGTACGGCGGCAAGCAGTTCAAGGTGGCCTGTATTATCTCCGACAGGCACGAGGAGTTGACCGCCGCGTTGCTGGAGATGCACCGGGGCATCACGCTGCTGGACGGAGAGGGAGGCTTTACCCATCAGGCCCACAAGGTGATCCTGTGCGCCTTCGCCAAGAACCAGATCATCGACCTGAAAAAGCGGGTGCAGCAGGTAGACCCTGACGCATTTATCATCGTATACGACGCCAACGAGGTACTGGGCAAAGGCTTCGGCGCCTATCAACCCGGCAGTGTATAAGCGGATACATAGTAACGACAGCAGATTTTAGCCCGCCTCGGGCCGTTCATAATTATATTTGATGGTGACTTCGTCACATTTTACGTTGAGATTTTTATGGGAAAACGAGATATGGTAAGATGGTAGAGTAAAGTTATGCCAGATTGTGGCGAGGTAAATAGGCCCTGCGTCGTCGCGTTGCCAGGAAGCACAAGTATTATGGATTAGCCTTCTGCTCAAAATAGTATTCCGATACAGGTGGAGTTTAGTTGATAATATACCCGCAACCCGGCGTATACAACACAATGGTGTCCGCCGCCTTAAACAGGTGACAGAGCGGCTGCAAGAAAATAGTCAGTAAAAATACTTAGCACAACACTCAATACCACTAACGCAACAAGGTTTGTATCGACGTCTTTTTCAGCTTCTTTCTTCCGGTCCTTACAGAACTTTAAATGCTTATAAGCATTTTCTTCCTCAATGCCTTTCGGCTTTCATTGGTTCAGTTCGAGGCTATTTTCATGTTGCTAATATTTGAATAAAACCGACATATTAACCTCTGGCGAAATTCGCCAGAGGTTGGCGTGATGGCAATGAGTACAGCGGAACCCAACACAAAGCCCCTTGATCTTCCCTGCGCGATGTTAGCTTGATTTACCAGATATTGGGTGGTGTTATGTGTCGGGCTTTTTTAGACTGTAAAACGCTGTTGCAATGTACAGTTTGAGAACTTGTGTTGGGGTAAATAGCCTGTGACTATGCGGGCCGCGGCGGCTATGACTACCTGCACCGGTCATTACGCAGTTCTTCACACGCAGGAGGTCACTGGTTCGAGTCCAGCAGTCTCCACCACGAAAAAACCTTGGAATCACAATGGTTCCGAGGTTTTTTCTTTGCCTTTTTCTGGAAGAAAAGAGCCTCTTCACTTGCGGTATTTTAGGGTGTTTTCGGGTAATTTCGGGGGTTCTTGTTGCAAAAGTGTTGCAAATTTTTTCGGCCCGCTATCCGTTGTGCCACAAGGGTTTGCGGCTTTTTAGGCAGAGTCGTTTGTTGCAAACTTTTTAGACGGCTTCCTTGCAGAATGCCCGACGGACTTTCTCCGCAGTTTGCTGCTCCCGATTTTTACGATCATAGTGAGTATAAACACTCAGCGTCATGTCCATCGTGCTGTGTCCAGCCAAATACTGGATCTCCTTTACGTCCAATCCAGCTTCAAAAAGACGTGTGATGTAAGTGTGGCGGAGAATATGGGCAGTTATATGGGTTTCTGGCAGTTCGCGCTCAATGAGCTTCCACATACTACGGAAGGCCGAAAGAGTCATCACTTTTTTGTTTTTCAGAGACAAAACAAATTTTGAGGAACTGCGGCCTCTTTGCTTGAGTAGCCATGCTTCGACCTCATCTGACATAGGAATATCCCGTCTGCCAGCTTTGGTTTTCAGAAGTTCACTGACGGTCGTTTCGTAGCGGCCCAATACGGCGTTATGGCGAACGCAGATCATTCTTCTCTCGAAATCAATATCGCTCCATTGCAGACCGACAATCTCACCTCGACGCATTCCGGTTTGGAGTGCAATCAGGAGAAATGAATAGGCCCGCTCATTTTTGACCCGATGGAGGAGCAAGTCACTTTCCTGCGGAGTCAATGCGACTTTTTCGGCGGTCTTTTTTCCACTTGGCTTCAGCATGCTGCTGACTGGAGATTTTGCAACCAAGCCATTTTCCTGTGCCGCCTTAAAAATGCTTCTCAGCGCAATCAGCACCTTTGACTGGAGAGAATTGCTCTTGTCAGAAAGGGCTGCCATGATGGATTGAATCTGCATGGGAGAGATGTCCCGCAGGCGATAACCACCGATATACGGAAGGATGTGCTGGTTCAGGACATATTTGATGGCATTTTGGCTGTTTTCCCGAAGGTACGGCTTCTTATAAATGTCATACCACATCTGAGCAAAATGTCCAAAGGTCTCCTCACTGCAAATATCCACTCCGGCATTGACCATGATCTGCGCCTTTAACACCTTTTCTTCCAGTTCTTTCTGGTCTTTCCCACGGATGTATTTTCGTGTTCCATCTGGAAGTTGAATTGCTTTTGTCAGGTAAGTATATTTTTTCTTTGCTTTTGTTGCCATGTGGCGTTCTCCTTTCAATAACGCCTTGTGATACATAACCGCATTATATCGCTGAACACGGTGTAACACAAGAAATTATTTTAAATGCATATGGCAAAAAACAAGGGGTCACTCTTCGCGATGCTGTATATTACTGGATCTGCCAACACTTTCCCGGCTTGCTGGCGGGGGTGTATGCCTTTTGCTGCTGAATCGCTCCTGACAGATATTCTTCTAAAGCTTCAATTGCCACGAGATATTTTTTCCCAATGCGAGCACTGGGAACCGCACCTGTACGGAGCAGCGTCCTGATAGCTGTTTCGGTAAGGCAGGTATCGGGGTCTGTCTCCTTGAAATAGGCTGCCGCCTCACGAATCGTTCTGGTTCGGATCATGGTACTCCCTCCTGCAAATGTTCAGTATTATAAGGCAGAAAAAGCAAACACCCCCTGTCGGGGGTGTCTGCTCTTTCTTGACAGCTTCAATCATACCATGACTATGAGGGAAGTTACAAGAGCCTTATACGGGGAAAACCGAGGGAACTTTGTGGGAAAAACGGAGAAAATCGATCAGATTACTCCTGCGGCAAACCCATACATGGCAGCAAGTTCTTCAATCGCATGGTTCCGAATAGCACGAACGGTTTTTGTGCTATACCCCATTTCTTTGCAGATCTCCGGCAGAGACTGACTATCAAAGAAGGTTCTCCGAATAACCTCGGTCTGCCGCGGTTCCAGAAGGGCCACATAGTGCTCCAGACGGTTGATCTCCTGCTCCAGCGGCACAAGGCGGCTGACCAGATCGTGTGTCAAAGCGGCATTTGCCTCATCCGCCGCGCTCTGGAAGTTCATGGCGATGTAAAGCGTCTTGTTGGATACGCTGCCAGAGGGCCGACCCTCGCCATCCCCTTTGGCAAAATTCATGGCCTCAATCATTTCATCCGGTGTCACTCTGGCCGGATGCTCCAGCTCGTAGCGGAGCTGCTCGATCTTGTGCTTGGTGGCGCGGTAGTTCTGCAGCAGAGAAAGGACCTGATCCTTTGCATTGTGGTTCATATTCAAATCCTCCAGTTTATTTCAGATAGATACTTATGGAAACATTCAGAACCTCATCATAAACGGAGGCCCTCTGCACCGAAAAAGTAAAAATCCGCGACAAGACAGAGGCTTATGCCATGTCTTGCTCGCGGAAGTTTTTATAATAGTGGTCTTTTTTGATGGATACAGCGCAAAATATCCCTATGCCGATCATATAGCCCGTGTCCGGCAATGGGCGGGAAAACCCTCATACATCGGTAGTTGCCGATAAGAAACACAACGCGCATAGCTGTGCCGCCTTTCCTGTTGAACGGTGGTTGACTAAAGCTGCCATCTGTCCTATATATTTGATAATATACCATAAATGCGCTATTTTGGGGAGAAAGCAGCACAAAGAAGAGATTGTTATGCGCTAAGGCGGTAGCCCTGCAAGGCAAAAGCTTTGAATGAAGCCAACGTATGTCTGCATCTGGCCGGAGGGGTAAAGTGTTTCTCATAACAAGCCGGAAGATGATGTGCAGCCTTTACCCTGCGGCTTAAAAATCCGCAACATCACAAGCTGTTGAAATGTTTTGCGGTTTATAATCGCAAAACATTTTGACTTTTGATAGAAATTGCGGTATACTATCTACGGATGGAGGTGGTCATAGTGATTTACAGACCTTTGTATGTAGATAAGATCATGGCGTATGTAGATACGCCGTTTGTAAAAATTCTCACGGGAGTGCGCCGTTGCGGGAAGTCAACGATCCTGAAAATGATTATGGAGCAGTTGAGAACGCAGCGGAATGTTCCTGAGGAGCGCATTATCAGCCGCCGCTATGACTCGATGGAATATGAGGACATGACGGCGAAACAGATGTATGTTGAGCTGAAAGAGCGTCTTATGCCGGGAGGAAAAACCTATCTGTTTCTCGACGAGGTGCAGGAAATTAAAGGCTGGGAAAAGGTCGTTAATACGCTGGCATCAGACTTCGATGTTGACCTGTATGTGACAGGCTCCAATTCCCGGATGATGTCCTCTGAGATCTCAACTTACCTGACAGGACGGTATGTGTCTTTCCGTATTTTTACGCTGTCCTTTGGCGAGTACCTGGTGTTCAAAAGTCAATATGCCGATGTTGGGGAGCCGAAAGCCGAACTTGCAAACTACGTGCGCTTGGGCGGATTCCCGGCAACGCATGTGCAGCTCTTTTCGCAGGATGAAGTCTATACGATCGTGCGGGATATTTACAATTCCACGATTTTTTCGGACATTGTCAAGCGCAATCAGGTGAGAAAAATCGATCAGTTGGAGCGAGTTGTAAAATATACTTTCAACAATGTCGGCAATACCTTCTCCGCAAAATCTATCTCCGATTACCTGAAAGCAGAACACCGCGCACTGGATAATGAAACAGTTTACAGCTACTTGGAAAAGCTGGAGAAGGCATATCTGCTTCACCGCTGCTCCCGCTTTGATTTGCAGGGCAAGGAAATCCTGAAAACGCAGGAGAAGTTCTATTTGGCGGATACCGCCCTGCGGTACAGCGTTCTCGGCTATAACGCAGACAGTGTAGCTTCCAGCCTTGAAAATGTTGTATACTTGGAGCTTTGTCGCAGAGGATATACCGTCAATGTCGGCAAATCAGGCAGCGGCGAGATCGACTTCGTAGCAGTTCGGCAAAATGAAAAGCTCTATGTGCAGGTGACGCAGGAGCTTCGTTCTCCGAAAACAGAAAAACGGGAGTATGACCGTTTGCTGGAGATCCACGATAACTACCCCAAATATGTTCTCACAACGGATGCGTTTGCAGGAGGAAATTACGAGGGCATCAAGACGATGCACATAGCGGACTTCCTGCTTAGCGCAGAATACTGAAAGAAGAAACGGTGTAACTCCGCAATGGGGGTTACACCGTCTCTTTGCTCAAAACACCATTAAGGGTTTTAATTCACTTTTCACGCCGCCTTTTTCGCCCGAATTGCCTGGGCGCGGAAGGACAGTTCCTGCGATAAGAGCTTCAGGGTGGCGAAATCATCGTCCAGCCCATCCAGCTCACGGCGCAGCACGTCTTCGTAGTGCTGCTTCTTTCCCTCCAGACTCTGGATCTTCAGTACCCAACGATCCATCACGCTGGGACTCTGGCAGCCGCTCTTGATAAAATAGTCAGCGCGTTCCTGATACTCCGCGATCTCTTTCTTTACGGCGGAGTAGAACTCCTCCGTCATTTTCTGCCGCTGCTTGGCGTCGTCTATGATGTAGATGGAGTTCGCCATCAGGTGCGTCTGATTGCGGCTGAGCCGGCTCAGTTCGGAGACGAAGTCCTCGAAAATATCCACCTTCTCCATATTGTGCCGCGGCACAAAGTAGAGATGGCCATTGACACTGAGCTTGGTGGATTCCAGTATACGGAGAAAATTCACGCAGATGGTTTCCACCTGCCTTCGGTTGGCGCAGCGCTGGTACAGCTCAAACAGCTCCTCTGCCCTACGGCAATAGGCCATGGCGTCGATCTGACTGTCATAGGCCAGATTGTCATAGCTGAAGATCTGACTGTCCTTGTCGTAGCTAATGTTGGCCAGCTTCTCATACTGGTTGGTTTCCTGGTGCATGGTCTCCTTTACCAGCTCACGGGAGATAACGCTGTCAGAGATGCGCCGGTTATCCCGGCAATATATCTGATAAATACGGCGCTCACCGTATTCCTCGCTGATGATCCTGTCCCGCACATCGCCGGTGGCGCTGCGGAAAGCGTCAGACACGGATAGACGGTTGCCGCCTGCGTAGGGGATGTTCATATCCCCACAGAGCTGGCGTAGATCATCCTTATCTACTAAAACGCTGGGTAGGGAGAAATACAGCAGCTTTCCCAGCATATTCTGACGATCGCCGGATGCGGCGGCAGTCATGTCTTCAAATTTAAGTTCTGTCATATAGCATAGTCCTCCTCATTGTGCCGCGGCGCGGCTGAGATAGTAGTCGTTGATCCCCTTATACGCCGGATTCCAGACGTATTTGGAGTACCGTATGCCACGGATGCCCTGCACTTCCTGACGGATGGCCTGTATGGCGCGCCGTACCTGCGGATTGGTCATCTGATCCATGTCCATTGCCTCCACCACCTCGGTCACGCCAAGGCTTATCAGCGTATCTTTCAGCCCGTGGAGGGCAAAGACACCGCCGATGCAGACGAACAGGGCGTCGTTGTCCAGATAGCTGGCCACGTCGCCTTTCAGCGGCCCCTCCGTGATATAGGTGCGTTTGCTGGCAGTGCTGCCGGTGACGTGCGTCCATGCTCGCTTCGCTCAGTGCGGGGATCGCACTGACCCTCAAGAGTGGAATTACGCGGTTCAGCGCCTTGAAAAATGCGCCGGAATCTACAGTAGCTTTCATGCTGCCCTCCTTGTATTATCCAATGTGGTACTCATGCGGACGGTCTTGGTAGAAAAATCCGTTTGCCGCACGTTACATTCTCCGCGGACGAGGATGTTGTAGACCATATCTACCACGATCGTAGCGGCGGTGATATTGGCGGCCATGCTCTGCGGGTCTGCCAGAGATGCTTCCGCACAGGAAAGCTCCGAAGGAAATCGATCCTGTGCTTTCAGCAACTCAGGGAATACGCCGCCTACCGGCTTTCGGACGGTACGGCCATTCCTGCGGACGCCGCATACCACCTGACCGGAAAATTCACCGTTGCCGCTGTCGATATAGATAAGGTTTTCCGCTTTCAGGAATGCCTTGTGGCAAAGCTGACGGGACTTATCGTTATCTACGGCGCCGATAAGAATGACCTGTTCTCGTACATCAGGGCAGCGGCTGTATTTGCTTGCCCAGCCATCTGCGTGAATGAGCGCGGTGAGCGTATCAAGGTCCTCCACGAAGGTGGGCAGGTATTCTGCCTCCATGCCGAATACGGCGGCGTATCGCTCTGCCAGGAGCTTTGCCTTGTTTTCGCCCAGATCAGCGGGAGAAAAGTTCTGACGCACGAGGTTTTTGAACTCCACCTTATCGCCGTCACAGATGATAAAGCGGCTGGGCCGATCCAGTGCGTACAGAAGTCGATAGATATGCGGCGCGATATGTCCGCCCGTGCCGCCTGCTCCCAGCATGACGATTTTCACCGGTGTATCTGTAGAAATCTTCATTTCAGATCCCCCAGCAGAAGATCCAGCCCCTCTACCACCGTGCCGGGGTCGATGTCCACGAAAGACCCACCGCAGCAGATGCGCGCCGCGATCTCCGGATAGAAATGATCCAGATGGCCCAGCACCATGTAGATACCGGTCCCGCGTTCATCCGCGTCATCAATAGAGGAGAAAAACGCCTCCATGCTATTGTGGGAATGAATATCGGCATAGTGGATATAGCGGCTTTCATCGTCGTAGGGATTTTCCTGCAAACTGGCGTGGATACCCGCTTTGCTGACGTCCTGTTTAGGGACGTAGGCGAGGTGTTCTTCCTTCCACTTGTCCCAATAGATCAGTACTAAAGCCTCATACTCTTGTCCATGCTCTGCCATGAAAGAGCGGAAGAACGCGATGATCTGGCGCATCAGCGACAGCGGGATCAGGGGCAGGGCCGGGGTAAAACCGGCCGCAACCGCCTGAAAATCAATAATCTTGTGTTTTGGGGCGATAAATTCACCCTGCTCGGTCTTGTGCATCTCGTAAATGTGACCGTCATTGCCGGGGATCAGGCAGATGACCTTGTCCGAATTGCGGGCGGCCTCCACGGTGGGAAATGTTCCCTTGTAGGCGGCAGTGTCCTTATTCTTCATGGTTACCTTGGGACGCACGATGCAGTCCGGATTCTTGTCCTTGGCCTTTTTGAGCGCGTCCAGAAACTCACGGGAACGCTCGATGGATTCCTTCATGGAGATGATCGTTGTTCCCTTGGGGTCTTTGACGTCCTTGCGGATAGTGCCATACTCCACCGATCATGACACATTTTTGCCCTCCTCCAAGTCAAGGAATCCTCTGACTTGCGGATGCGAAGCTCCTCGAATGTCATAGCAGGATCTTCAATGACCTCCTTTGCGCTCTTATGGCAAAAGACAGGCTTCTTTTCAAAGAGACTGACTTTTGCGTTCTCCACGGTCTTTGCCTCGAAAGCTGCTTCCAACGGATTGTTGGGTACAGGCTCTGCGGCTGGGATCGTTGTGGAAGGAATGGTCACTGCCGTCGGCTGCGTCGCAGGGGGCTGCTCCGCTTGGGACACTGCGGGGGATGTAGGCGGCTGCTCCACGTGGGGCGTTGCTGCCTCTGGTGCGGGAACGGCCTGCTGGGGTATCTGGAAT
>CAVBAZ010000161.1:0-13253 GCA_963593515.1 Bacteroidaceae bacterium | reverse complement strand
AGCTTTTCGCTCTGATTAAGAACCCGAAGTATGTCAAAATGAACCTTCCCGGAAAAACCGGGCGGTCATCAGAATTGAACAATACTGCAAACGCAGGAAGGATCGTATGAAGCCGAAATGGCAGGAAGATTCTTCCTGCGTTTTTGCTTACCGTTTTGTCGCGGCACTTGCCGCCGCCGCGATACCGCAGAAAAAGAAAGAGCGCCGAGATCGCTTCGGCGCAGATCAGGAAAAAGAAGCTTTGTAAAAAGCCGTTGGGACGATACGGCAGGAAGATCGTCCAGGGAGAGGCAAGCTCCCGCCCTGTATGCCGCAGCCAGAGTGCGGCACCGGTCATACGGGGTACCGCGCATCCCTCAATCCGTTGCCGGGCGGATCACAGGACACCGGCGGAGCCTTCCGCAGCCGAGTTCAGCGGCATGGTGTCCGTGGTTGCTCACACGAGCAGAGGTCAAAGACCTACTTGGGCGGCGTGAAACCCAGAACGGCACACATCTACAAATCCGATATCAAACTGCACATTCTGCCAGCGTTGGGTGCGGTACGGTTGGAGGCGTTGAATGCGCCGATGATACAGGCTTTTTACAACGCTATGGGAGAGCCATCCGAGCAGAATCCGGAAGGGCTTTCCGCGAAAACGGTAAAGAATGTCCACGGCGTTCTCCACAAGGCGCTTCAGCAAGCGGTGTTGATCGGCTATCTGCGGTACAACCCTGCCGTTGCCTGCATCCTGCCGCGGATAGAGCGCAAAAAGATCAAGCCTTTTGATGACGCGCAGATCACCGCATTTTGTCCGCTATACAGGGAAATCGCTTTGAAACGCTGTTTATCCTGACCCTGTTCACCGGTATGCGGGAGGGCGAGGTGCTGGGCCTGACGTGGGACTGCATCGACTTTCATACAGGTATCATCTCTGTGGAAAAGCAAATGCAGCTGCATCAGGACAAGGGGAGCAGGGGCTATGAGCTTGTTTCTCCGAAGAATGGACGAAGCCGCACCATCGCCGCGGCACAGACCGTCCTGACCCGATTGCAGCAGCAGCGCCGATGGCAGATGCAGCAGAAGCTTCTGCTGGGCAGCGACTGGCAAAATCCGGAGGGCCTGGTCTTTACCAACGAGTTCGGAACGCACCTGACGAAGCCGACCGTCTACCGTGAATACAAGCGTATCGTCGTGGCCATCGGCTGTCCCAATGCTCGTTTCCACGACTTGCGTCACTCTTATGCCGTTGCCGCGATCCGCGCTGGGGACGACATCAAGACAGTGCAGGGTAATCTGGGTCACGCCACAGAGGCCTTTACGCTGGACGTATATGGTCATGTGACTGACCAGATGAAGCGTGAAAGCGCCGACCGCATGGAGCGTTTTATCCGCACAGTTTCCGCCGGTTGACCCAATAAGGCTAAAAATAAGGCTAAAAATAAGGCTAAAACCTGCTTTCGGGCATGAAAAAACTCCCGAAACACATGTGTTTCGAGAGTTTCGTTTGGAGGTGACACCCGGATTTGAACCGGGGAATGAGGGTTTTGCAGACCCTTGCCTTACCACTTGGCTATGTCACCGAGGCGTGATGTCCGAGGGACATTATACAATACCCGGCGGCACTTGTCAAGGGAAAAGGAAAATTTCCTGTGAATAAAATTTTTGAACGAGAAAAGGGCTTATTCCTTGGCGTGGACATTGATGAACTCCGCCCGCAGCTTGGAGTACAGGATGGTCTGGCTGCTGTACAGCCCGCAGTAGCCGCTCAGCAGATAGCTGATGGCGCAGGCAAAGGCGAAGTACAGCACGCCGTCCGCACCGCCGAACAGCTCCATGCTCAGCAGCACCGAGGCGATGGGGCAGTTCACCGCGCCGCAGAACACGGCGATCAGGCCAATGGCCGCGCCGAAGCCGCCGGGCAGGCCCAGCGCCTGTGCCGCCACGCAGCCGAAGGTAGCGCCCACGAAGAAGGAGGGGACTACCTCGCCGCCCTTGAAGCCGCAGCCGATGGTGATGGCGGTAAACAGGATCTTGAGGAACCACGCCCATGGCGCGGCTTCTCCCTGCTCCACCGCGCGGGCGATGATGTTCATGCCCGCGCCGTTGTAGTCCCGGCCCAGCAGCAGCGTCAGGCCGATGATAAGGAAGCCGCCCACGGCAGCACGGATATACGGATTTTTCAGCCACTTCACCGCACCGTGCTCAATGAAGTGCATGCCCCGCACGAACAGGATGGACACCAGCGCGCAGCCGATGGCCAGCAGCATCACCAGAAACATGGTCCACACGTCCAGCGCCGGCAGCGCCACCGTGAAGCGGGTAGGGGAGACCCCCAGCAGCGTGGCGATCAGATATCCCACGGATGCCGACATCAGGCAGGGGATCAGTCCAGCGTAGTACAGCACGCCCACGCTGATGACCTCCAGCGCGAACACGGTGGCCGTCAGCGGCGTACCGAACAGGGCGGAGAACACGGCGCTCATGCCGCACAGCGTAGCCAGCGGCAGATCCTTTTCACCCAGATGCAGGGCCCTGCCGGTACGGTAGCCGATGCCGCCGCCGATCTGCAAAGCCGCGCCCTCGCGTCCCGCCGAGCCGCCCAGCAGGTGGGTCAGGCAGGTGGAGATGAAGATAAGGGGGACTAATAAAATAGGAACATCCTTGCCGAAATGGACGGATTCGATGATGTTGTTGGTGCCGCGGCCCTCCATGTGGGCCAGACGGTACAGCCCCACGATCACCACGCCGCCCACCGGCAGCAGCCAGATGATCCACGGGTGCATGAGCCGCAGCTCGGTGGCCCGCTCCACGCCGATGTGGAAGGCCGCGCCCACCACGCCACCGATGAGACCCACGCCGCCGCCGATGCACAGCCATTTGGCCAGCGCGATGATATACAGGGAGATATGTTGAAAAAAGCCTTTGACGCGTTCCATAGCGTGCTCCTTTTCTGTCAGCTTCCGACATTTTAACACCCTCTTTATCCGTTGTCAATCGCACCATAGAGTGTATATTTTTATGCGCTTTTTTCTCGAAGTGCTTGTGTCGTGGCCTTGCTTCATGTATAATAAAAATATATACTTCACTTAGCGACCTGACTGCCTTGACTTGGGATGGAGGTACATATGAAAAAGACCGTTTCTTTTGCGATCATGATTGTGCTGCTGCTCACAACAACTGTGTTCTGTGTGTTGTGGCAGAAGGCATCGAACGACCACACAGAACTCGAGACTTTGGCACGATCCGGGGCCAGCGAAGCCTATACTCGCTTTTCGGATTTTGAAGCGATGGGCAATGAGAGCGATTACTGGGGCGGTGTCGCTGCTTTTCGCGTATTTCAGGAAGCATATGTTGCTTTGACAGAGGAAAATGACGCAAACCGGGTTTTCTGCAATGAAGTGTATGGTAGTCTGCTGCTATCTCCGGAACGGTCAAAGGCCTGTATTTCCGACGTGATTGAAGTCATGAAGATGCTTTCTGAAGATGTCATGGATGAAAATGCCTATTTGCGTATGTCCGAGCTTCGGAATGCCTTGCAGCAGTGATTTCCGGACGATTGCTGTCTCCCTCATGAGACCATTTCTCATGAGGGAGATTTGTTATCCGGCCGTTGTTTTGCCCGAACGACGCAAAAGCCGGAGCCGCCCCGTGGGCGGTTTGCACGAGGAAACTGACATTTTGTCAGCAAGCCATACAAATTTTGCAGATTTTTCATTTTCACGGTTGATTATCGGAAAAATATGCCGTATACTATAGCTACGAGCGAAATTTGTAAGCCCTACTTATTTACTTTGAGGAGGAAAACGAAATGAAATACGGTCGTACATTCAACTTCTCCGCCGGCCCCGCCATGATGCCGGAGAGCGTGCTGGAGGAGATCCGCGACGAGATGATGAACTACCGCGGCAGCGGCATGTGCGTCATGGAAATGAGCCACCGTTCCAAGGTGTTCCAGCAGATCGCCGACGAGGCCGAGGCCGACCTGCGCCAGCTGATGAACATCCCCGATAACTACAAGGTCCTGTTCATCCAGGGCGGCGGCACCCTGCAGTTTGCCATGGTGGCCATGAACCTGATGAAGAACGGCAAGGCCTGCTATGTGGAGACCGGCGCGTGGTCCAAGAAGGCCATTGCCGAGGCCAAGAAGTACGGCGAGGTGCAGATCGTTGCCTCCTCCGCCGATAAGAACTTCTCCTACATCCCCGATTGCTCCGATCTGGACATCCCCGAGGATGCCGACTATGTCTACATCTGCGAGAATGAGACCATCAACGGCACCACCTGGAACAAGCTGCCCAACACCAAGGGTCACGTTCTGGTGTCCGACCAGTCCTCCATGTTCCTGTCCAAGCCCTGCAACGTGGCCGACTACGGTCTGATCTGGGCCGGTGTCCAGAAGAACGTGGGCCCCGCCGGTATGGCAGTGGTCATCATCCGCGAGGATCTGATCCGCGACGATCTGGATCCCAAGACCCCCATCTACATGAAGTATAAGACCCATGCCGACAACGACAGCATGTACAACACCCCCAACTGCTGGGCTATCTACTGCTGCGGCAAGGTGTTCAAGTATCTGCTGAGCATCGGCGGTCTGGAGGAGATGCACAAGCGCAACATCGCCAAGGCCAAGGTCATCTATGACTTCCTGGACAGCTCCAAGTTGTTCAAGGGCGCTGTTGTCCCCGAGGATCGCAGCCTGATGAACATTCCCTTCGTCACCGGCGACAAGGATCTGGACGCTGCCGTCGTGGCCGCTTCCAAGGAGGCCGGCTTCGATAACCTGAAGGGCCACAAGTCCGTGGGCGGCCTGCGCGCCAGCGTGTACAACGCCATGCCCATTGAGGGCGCTCGGGCTCTGGTGGAGTTCCTGACCAAGTTCGAGGCGGAGCACAAGTAAAAGCGATAATAAAGGGGGAGCAGGCTCCCCCTTTAGATCCCCCACCACCAGTCTGCGGACTGGTGCCGCCGCCCAGGGTGGCTAAACTGTGGTATTTTTGCCACGTACACGCCGCGGCAAAAATGATTTGATTTTTCTGTGGTAACAACATATAACATTAAAAGGAGATAATTACCATGCGTATTCTGGTTACTGACGGTATGGATAAGACCGCTATGGCGCAGCTGCGCGAGATGGGCCATGAGGTCGTCGAGCAGTTCTATGAGCCCGATCAGCTGGGCAAGGCCCTGCGTGATTTCGACGTGGTCGTGGTTCGCTCCAAGACCAAGGTTCGCGCCAACCACATTGACGAGGCCAAGGGCAGCAATCTGAAGCTCATCATCCGCGGCGGCGTGGGCGTGGACAACATCGACGTGAAGTACGCCGAGGCCAACGGCATCGCTGTGAAGAACACCCCCAAGGCTTCCTCCCAGTCCGTGGCCGAGCTGGCTATGGGCCACATGTTCGCCTGCGCCCGCTATATTTCCGACGCCGGTTACACCATGCGCAACGGCGAGTGGAAGAAGAAGGAGTACGGCAAGGGCATCGAGCTGCAGGGCAAGACCCTGGGCATCGTGGGCTTCGGCCGCATCGGCCAGCACCTGGGCGTGATGGCCAAGGCCATCGGCATGAACGTCATCGCCTTCGATATCTTCCACATCCCCGGCATCGAGGAGCAGCTGGGCATCCCCTATGTGGAGATGGACGAGCTGCTGGCCAAGTCCGACTTCGTGTCCGTCCATGCTCCCGCTGTGGACGGCGGCGCGCTGATCTCCGCTGAGAACATCGCCAAGATGAAGGACGGCGTGGTGGTCATCAACACCTCCCGCGGCACCAACGTGGACGAGGCCGCTCTGCTGGCCGCTCTGGAGTCCGGCAAGGTGCGCGCCGCCGGTCTGGACGTGTACGCCGACGAGCCCGCCACCAACAAGGCGCTGTACAGCCATCCCATGGTTTCCTGCACGCCGCATATCGGCGCTGCTACCGTCGAGGCGCAAAAGCGCATCGGCGCGGAGATCGTGGACATCATCAAGGCCATGTAAGCTTATCCCAGAACGGGAAAAACTGTCATTCCGAGCCAGTGTTCACACTGGCGTGGGAATCCGATAACGATAAAGAAAGAGGACGCTTGCGCGTCCTCTTTCTGCTGCTTTTGCTTACTTCACCACGAGCTGGTTGCTGGCGCTGCCGAAAATATCCTGCCATGCGGCGTCTACCTTGGCGGCCTCGTCCTGCGCCAGCTTGGCTTCGTCGGCGGTGTTTTCATCCGGCGTCTGGCCAAGGATCAGCAGTGCCACATAGTTGCCGTTGACGAACAGGCGGGCCTGCTGCACCATGGGCAGGTTCATGTCATACATCTTGCTGTAATCCAGCACTTGCTCATAGCCGGTCTGCAGCAGCGCGGCGGCGTCCTCGGCATAGCCGTCCTTCACCTTCAGCACCACAGCGGTACGGAGATCAAGGGCGCTGTTCTCGCTGCTCTCGGCGGCCCAGCTGTCGATCTTGCTCATGTCCAGACCGTAGTAATTGGTCATACGGTCCTCGTCCTCTGCCAGATCGCAGCCGAAGCTGTCGCCCAACTTTTCCTTCAGCGCGTCCAGAACCTCCTGCGCGGTTTTGTCAACAGTCGTGTTTCCGTTGTCCTTGTTCCCGTTGTCGTTGGAGTTGCCGCAGGCGGCGAGAGACAGCACCATCATCAGTGCCAGCAGCAGAGCAGTTACTTTTTTCATCATTTTCATGGTTTATGACCATCCTTTCTGTTTGGTTGACGCCTGATTAGACGCAGCGAAACGCGGAAAGGTTCCAGAGAATGAAAAAATTTTTTGCGCCCTGTCCGGAGAACGAAAAAGAAGACCGGGGAACAGTTGCTCCCCGGCCTTCTCTGCGATACCGTTATTGTGTTTCGCTTCAGCGGCAGTCCTTGTTGTCCTTGGCGTTCTTGGTGTTTTTGGTATTCTGGGTGTTCTGCGTGTTCTGGGTATCCTTGGTGTTCTTGCAATTCTTGTTTTCCATGAATTTGCACCTCCTTTATTTGTGCAAGCCTAGCATTTCCCGCGAAAACGCCGCCTATGCATGGAAAAAAATAAAAATATCCGGCAAATTTGTGTTGACAAACCAAAAGGGAACAGGTATAATACTTCTGCAAAACAAAGAAGGTCGGTGCATCCGCCTCACCTCCCGCCGCAGGCAAAGAGGTCAACAGCGAAGTTTCCCCAAAGCCCGTAAAAGCGGCTTTCTGGTGTTGCGCGGATGCATAACTGCATTCGCGTTTTATTTTTGATTGGAGGTGCTTGTAGTATTAGCAAGGTAGTGCATCAACTGAACGAGGACATCAACGATCGCGAGATCCGGCTCATCGGCGAAAACGGCGAGCAGATGGGTATCGTGTCGTCGGCCGAGGCGCTGCATATCGCAGAGGAGCGTGGTCTTGATCTGGTCAAGATCTCTCCGCAGGCTGTCCCCCCCGTATGCAAACTCATGAACTATGGCAAGTATCGCTTTGAGCAGAGCAAACGCGAAAAAGAGGCCCGTAAGAACCAGCATGTGGTGGAGATCAAGGAGATCCGCATGTCCCCCGGCATCGACGTGGGCGATTTCAACACCAAGCTGAAGAACGCCCAGAAGTTCCTTGCCGACGGCAACCGCGTCAAGGTGTCCGTCCGGTTCCGCGGCCGCGAGATGGCCCATACCGAGATCGGCCGCGACCTGCTGACCAAGTTTGCCGAGCAGTGCGGCGAGGTGTCCACCATGGAGAAGTCCGCCAAGATGGAAGGCCGCAACATGTCCATTTTCCTGGCTCCCAAGGCCGGTAAATAAATTTGTATTCTTTTGTGACCACGCAATCGTAGGAAGGAGAAACAACTATGCCTAAACTGAAGACCCATAGCGGCGCAAAGAAGCGCTTCAATCTGACGAAATCCGGCAAGGTCAAGAGAGCTCACGCTTTCAAGAGCCACATCCTGACCAAGAAGGACACCAAGCGCGGCCGTCGCCTGCGCACCGGCACTTATGCCGACTGCACCAACGAGGCGACCATCCGTAAGATGATCCCTTACAAATAAGAGACGGAATCGTTAGAAATAGGAGGCTAATTAGATATGGCACGTGTTAAAGGCGCAATGATGACGCGCAAGAGAAGAAATAAGATGCTGAAGCTGGCCAAGGGCTATTGGGGCGCCAAGTCCAAGCACTTCAAGATGGCCAACGAGCAGGTCATGAAGTCTCTGACCTACGCTTACGTAGGCCGCCGCCTGAAGAAGCGGGACTTCCGTCAGCTGTGGATCACCCGTATCTCCGCTGCCTGCAAGCTGAACGGTATGAACTATTCTACCTTCATGCACGGTCTGAAGCTGGCCGGTGTGGAGATCAACCGCAAGATGCTGTCCGAGATGGCCATTAACGACGCCGTGGCGTTCGCCGCCCTGTGCGACATGGCCAAGGCCAAGCTGGCGTAACAGAACATAAAAAAATCACCTGCATCGCGGCAGGTGATTTTTTTATGAGTGAAGAGATAAGAGAGACGAGTGAAAAACTGCGGTATGCCGCGAAGCGGCATGATTGAAAAGCGGCGGGGTGAGGACACCCCGCCTTACGCTCCCCCCACCGACAGACCATTCGTAGGGCGCGATGATCCTGTTGCGATGCCCAAAATTTTGTTGCGGCATTTGGGCCGCCAAAATTTTGACCGCTGCCACTCACTCACCTCGCTGTATCTGCCACTGGCAGCGCTCGGTTCGTTCCCCACATCGCGCCGCGTACAGCACAATCGTTCCTACCGACGCACCGCACGAGCGGCAGCGGGGCGGCGTCCTCGCCGCCCCGTTGTATTTATATGAAATGGATTCTTCACACCCTCGTATAAAACGTCTGCTTTGGCCCGGTGTCCTGCATCAGCGTATCGGGGTCGCGGAACCGGAACAGATAGAGGCCTGTATCATATAAATCACCCGCGCATCCGCCTAAGTGGGTGGCCAGCAGAAAGGCGGCCATATACCGGCTCACCGGATCTGCGATCAGCAGTACCGCCAGCAGAAAAACGACAGTGAACACCATAAAGGGCGTCAGCAGCGCCGCCAGCGCCGCGCTCCGGTACACGAAGATGTCCGGTATGCCGCAGTAGGCTGCGCTCCACGTCAGCCCGAATGTCAGCTTGCGCCCGGTCAGCAGCTTATACGCCGCGCCGTGGAGCAGTTCGTGCAGCACGATGTAGGCCGCCACGGCTATCATAAACACCGCCGTTTTCAAAAGGGAGGTCAGCGGCGCGGTCAGAAAAGCGTCCCACGGCTGGATCAGCCGCCAGAACACCACGCACAGCACCGCCATGATCGCCAGCGCGGCGAGATTCAGCAAAATGCCCAGCTTTTTGTTCTGAGAGTCCACCGTCAGCCGGGGTACGTAGCCCTCCGGCAATGTTTCCTCAAAGATCTTCCGCTTCATTCTGACCGTTTTCCTCCACCGGTTCCCACGGCAACTCCACCGCCACGCAGCGGTTGATGTTCTTTCCCAGCTCGAAGAACTTCTTCTCGTAGTCTGTCATCACGCCTACCGGCCCGTCCGCATGCAGATCGCGGGTCACCTCCCGCAGCGCCCAGCCGTACTGGGGGATCTCCTCCACCGACCACTCAAACAGCTTGTCGTTGTCGGTCTTGAAGTGGATCTCGCCGCCATCCTTCAGCACCTTCCGGTACAGGTTCAGGAAGTTGTGATGGGTCAGCCGCCGCTTGGCCTGATTGCTCTTGGGCCACGGGTCGCAGAAATTGATGTAAATGCGGTCGATCTCGCCCGGCTCGAACATATCCGGCAGCAGCGCCGCATCCACATCAACAAAATAGACGTTCTTCAGGCCCGCATCCTTGGCACGCTCCATGGCCACCACCATGGCGTCCGGCACCTTCTCCACGGCGATCAGCAGCACGTCCGGCTTGGCTGCCGCCGTCCCGACGGTGAAGCGGCCCTTGCCGCAGCCCAGCTCCAGCCGGATCTCCCGCGCCTCCGGCATCAGCTCCCGCCAATGTCCCTTTTGGGCGAAGGGATCCCGTATCAGCCACGCGCCGCAGGCCTCCATCCGGGGCACCAGATTCTTCTTTTTCCTCATTCGCATGGAAAATTCCTCCAATTGCTCAGCATAATCATCCCGTTTATCATACCACAAAAACCGCCCCGTTGCAAACAGGAAAACGCCCGGTCGGGAAGGCTGGAAAAACCCACCTTCAAAATGTGCAAATTCTCTCGTTGACTTTTGTGGAATGTGCTAAAAAAGCGAAAAGCGGCGTCGATGGGGGTTGATAATTTTTAGACGAAGTACTATAATATAGGCTGTATGAGGAGCATTGTTTTCATTCCGTTAAAGTGGTAAGGAAACATTGTCCGAAAAGGAAGTAAGGAGGAGTTAACATGACGAATGTTCTGTTAGAGAAAAAGGGACACATCGCAATCGCCACCATCAACCGTCCCAAGGCGCTGAACGCCCTGAACAGCGACGTGCTCACCGATCTGGGCGAGCTGGTGGATATCGTCAATGCTGACAGCGAGATCCGTGCGCTGGTGCTGACCGGCAGCGGTGAGAAGGCCTTCGTGGCCGGCGCTGATATCGGCGAGATGAGCACCCTGACCCCCGAAGAGGGCGAGGCCTTCGGCAAGCACGGCAACGACGTGTTCCGCCGCATCGAGACCCTGCCTATCCCCACCATTGCCGCCATCAACGGCTTCGCGCTGGGCGGCGGCTGCGAGCTGAGCATGAGCTGCGACATCCGCATCTGCGCGGATACCGCCGTATTCGGCCAGCCTGAGACCGGTTTGGGCATTACCCCCGGCTTCGGCGGCACCCAGCGTCTGGCACGTCTGGTGGGCCCCGGCATGGCCAAGCAGCTGATCTACACCGCCAAGAACATCAAGGCGGACGAAGCGCTGCGCATCGGTCTGGTGAACGCCGTTTATCCGCTGGCTGACCTGATGGCCGCCGCCGAGAAGCTGGCCGAGACCATCGCCAAGAACGCACCCATCGCCGTCCGCGCCTGCAAGAAGGCCATCAACGACGGTCTGGAGGCCAAGATGGACGATGCCATCGTGATCGAAGAGAAGCTGTTCGGCAGCTGCTTCAAGACCGCCGACCAGATCGAGGGCATGTCCGCTTTCCTTGAAAAGCGCAAGCACGAGCCTTATCAGAACAAGTAAGCGCACCCCACGTTAATTAACAGGTTCGCCTGATGATTAAACAATATATTATAGGAGGAAAACACATGAAAGTCGCAGTATTTGGTGCCGGTACTATGGGCAGCGGCATTGCTCAGGTTTTTGCAGCTAAGGGCCATACCGCTCTGATGTATGCTTCCAGCGTGGCAAGCGCCCAGCGTCATAAGGACAAGCTGGCTGCCTCTCTGAACAAGAAGGTCGCCAAGGGCAAGATGACTCAGGAAGCCGCTGATGATCTGATGAGCCGCGTCCTGGTCGAGGAGTTCGAGGCTGCCGCCGATGCCGATCTGGTCATCGAGTGCGTCGCTGAGAACATGGCCACCAAGAAGGAGCTGCTGGGCCGTCTGGATGCCATCTGCAAGGAAGATGCCATCTTCGCTTCCAACACTTCTTCTCTGTCCATCACCGAGATGGCGCAGGGCCTGAAGCACAACCTGATTGGTATGCACTTCTTTAACCCCGTGCCCGCTATGAAGCTGGTCGAGGTCATCGCCGGCGGCAACACCCCCGCTGAGCTGGTGGACTACATCAAGAATCTGTCCGTCGAGATCGGCAAGACCCCCGTGGTCGTCAACGAGGCTCCCGGCTTCGTGGTCAACAAGATCCTGATCCCCTACTGCAACGAGGGCGTCTGCGTCCTGCAGGAGGGTGTCGCCTCTGCCGAGGACATCGACATCGCTATGCAGCTGGGCTGCAACCACCCCATGGGCCCCCTGCATCTGGGCGATTTGATCGGCTGGGACGTGGTGCTGAACATCATGGACGTGCTGTATAACGAGACTCACGACAGCAAGTACCGTGCCAACGTGCTGATCCGCAAGATGGTGCGCGCCGGCAAGCTGGGCATCAAGTCCGGCGAGGGCTTCTTTAACTACAACAAGTAAATTTCTGGAAAAGGAGAAAATAGTATGGATTTCCATCTGACTAAGGAACAGCTGCTCGTTCAGAAGATGTACCGCGAGTTCGCGGAGAACGAGGTCAAGCCCCTGGCCACCGAAATCGACGAGGAAGAGCGTTTCCCCATGGAAACCGTCGAGAAGATGGCAAAGCTGGGCATGATGGGCATTTACTTCCCCAAGGAGTACGGCGGCGCTGGCGCCGACGTCCTCAGCTACGCCATGTGCGTTGAAGAGCTGGCCAAGGTCTGCGGCACCACCGCAGTTATCGTGTCCGCTCACACCTCCCTGTGCGCCGCTCCCATCTTCGAGAACGGCACCGAGGAGCAGAAGATGAAGTATCTGCCCGACCTGTGCTCCGGCCGCAAGATCGGCGCCTTCGGTCTGACCGAGCCCGGCGCTGGTACTGATGCTCAGGGCCAGCAGACCACCGCTGTGCTGGACGAGTCCGGCGAGAACTACATCCTGAACGGTTCCAAGTGCTTCATCACCAACGGCAACGTGGCTGATACCTTCGTCATTATCGCCGTGACCGGCAAGGTCGTTGACAAGCGCGGCCGCTCCATGAAGGAGATCTCCGCCTTCATCGTGGAGAAGGACGACAAGGGCTTCTCCCAGGGCAAGCACGAGAAGAAGATGGGTATTCGCGGTTCCTCTACCTGCGACCTGATCTTCGAGGATTGCGTCATCCCCAAGGATCGTATGCTGGGCAAGAAGGGCGAGGGCTTCAAGATCGCCATGAAGACTCTGGACGGCGGCCGTATCGGTATCGCTTCTCAGGCTCTGGGTATCGGCGAGGGTGCTGTTGACGAGGCTGTCAAGTACACCAAGGAGCGCGTCCAGTTCGGTAAGCGCATCTCCCAGTTCCAGAACACCCAGTTCCAGCTGGCTGACATGCACACCCGTATGGAGGCTGCCAAGTATCTGGTGTACTCCGCTGCTATGAAGAAGCAGAATCACGAGCCCTACTCCGCTGACGCCGCTATGGCTAAGCTGTTCGCCGCCGAGGCCGCTTCCGATGTGACCCGCCGCGCCGTTCAGCTGTTCGGTGGTTACGGCTACACCCGTGAGTATCCCGTGGAGCGCATGATGCGCGACGCGAAGATCACCGAGATCTACGAGGGCACTTCCGAGGTGCAGCGTATGGTCATCTCCAGCCATCTGGGCGTTAAGTAAGTCAGGAGGTAAAAGGAAAAATGAAAATTTTAGTTACTGTTAAGCAGGTCCCCGATACCTCCGGTAAGGTG
>CAVBAZ010000160.1:0-2887 GCA_963593515.1 Bacteroidaceae bacterium | reverse complement strand
ATATCCGAGATTAGCAAGAAAGTAAACAGCGATTTTAGAAAAGCAAGCCGAGGCGAATGCCCCGGCTTGTGCTTTAACTATTGATGAAATTTTTCATGGCGGCATTCGCACCTTGCAGCTTGCCAAGCGCATCAGAAGCTCTATCGGATTGCAAGCCGTAAACACCTCATAAAAGCCCACCGTCACGCTTGCACCCTATACTTCACACGGTTTCCATACCGCGTTGAGGTCAGCAGCCCCAGATGTTCAAACTTCAGCACAAAGCTGCGGATGGTGGCGTAGGCGGCGTTACCGAAGTCTTTTTCCAGCTGCTTGGTGGAGAACTCGGCTTCACCATACGCGGAAAGAACAAAGCTCCACAGCGCCTTCTCTTTCTCCGTAACCTGCCCCTGCGACAAAGCGGCCTGAAACGCTTCGGTCGTCCGGCGGGCGGGGAGTGCTCCGTTCAGCTTGTGATACACATTCTCAATGAAATATACCAAAAACGGCGTTACGTCCAGCACACCGCTGATGCGGGCATTCTCCTCCACCAGCGTGTAGGCATCGTAGTACCCCTTGCGGCTCTTGTTGACGTATTCAGACAACGGCACGAACAGGGCGGAAGAATACCCCTGCTGTACCAAATACCACAGGTGCATCAGCCGGGCCATTCTACCGTTGCCATCAAAGTAGGGGTGCAGATAGGCGATATAGAAGTGGATCAGGGCCGCTTTCAGCAGATCGTTGCTGTCGGACTCCTCGTGGATGAAGCGCACCAGCTCCCCCATGCGCTCCGGCAGCTGCTGCCACGGCAGGCCGATATGCTCCACCCTAGAGCCGACCACATACACACTGTCATGCCGGTAGAAGCTGCCGGGGCGCAGCCAATCTTCCTCCGGCAGATAGGCGCCAATGGCAGTCTCATACAGCTGGTGGATAGATGCTTCGGTGATCCTGTTAGCAGGGTTGCTGATGAATTCCAGCCCCTTTTTCATGCCATAAATACGGTTCTCGCTTTCATCTGCCGGAGCAAAGCCGGACAGAATCTTGCGGACACTGTCGCGGGAGGAATCCACCTGCTCGATGGTGAAGGTGGCGATGATCTCCTCCTCCATGGCCTTCGCGCCGTAGAGCTGTGTACTGCTCTGCGGCGTCAGCAGAATTTTGGCGGCAGAGAGATGCACCTGTGCGACACTGTTCAGATAAACAAGCTCCTGCCCGGAAAAATCCTTCAACGGCAGCGTATGGTAGAAGCTGTTCTTCAGCAGCGCCACAAACTCTCCCATATCCGCCTGCGGATATTTATAGCCCAGCTTTTTCAAGTCCAGCACACTTTTATCCGACAGCATTTTAGTAAACAACGCAGCGTCCATATAGCGCCTCCTGCTGATATTAAATGGTATCAATTTATATCAGTATACAGGAGTGTTTCCAAAAATGCAAGAGAAAATACCCCCAAACTGCCTGAAATGCCTTGACGAACTAATACTGTGGTATTACAAATAAACTTATCGGCCTTTATGGCACGCTCCACGAGACGGATATGTAGAAGAGCTATGAGGTCATGGACGCGCATTTTACCGCCGGTGAGAGCCGGCTGAAGACTGTGCGGAAAAAGTGTGGCTTGACGTAGGAAGCGCTTGCCAATGCATCCGGCGTTCCGGTCAACACCATCCGCGCCTACGAGCGCAAAGGCAAGGACTTGAACAAAGCCCAAGCTGACATCATCATGCGCCTGACGAAAGCGTTACGGTGCGAAATTAGCGACCTGCTGGGGTAGCTTATATAGTGAAAATACCCAACAGGGACGGCAATTGCCGTCCCTGTTGGGTATTCTTTGTTTATGCCGTGTGTCGGACATAATATTCAAAATATTACCAAGCGATAAAAAACTTCCAGCCGTTGGAGCATAAGGCTTTGCTGGCATTTTTGCCGCAAAAGGACGAGGTTGAAAACTCTTTGCCCCTTGTGCTCTGTCCATTCGTTTCTCCATGTGTGGAGCAGACTACCCTATGACGCAAAAGAAGGACGAACTTCTGACAGAGGCAGTCCAAGACGCTGCGCCTTATCCCGCTCATAAGTGACGCGGGTGACCTCTTCGATGAAGGCTTTTTCTTTCGGCGTAGCGCTGGCCCAACGTACATTGTATTTCTGGCACAGGCGGAAGAATATCTCATAAAAGCGTTCCTTTTCAGGATCTTTACGGCAATACCACGCTGCATTGGATGCTGGGCGATTTTTATTGTCATTCATATGGGACACCTCCTTATCAAAAGTCAGGCAAGGTATGTGAAGAATATCCGTTTCGCAGCTTCATCCGCTATTAGATACCTTGGGGCGGCGGAATGAAATGCAGGAAGCAATACGGCATCAAAATCTCTTTCGTAGTGCTGTGCTAACTGCGTTGTCTTTGCTTCAAGTACCACATCTCCAGCAAAGCCGTTGTCGATAGAGAGCTTGATACCGTAGGCAATCATTAGTCTGCCGATTCCCGTGTATTTTGGAGTGCTATCGACGAGAGTCGGATTTGACTCTGGCTGAGCCTCCATGTATACAATGTGGACAACAAGAGAACTTTCGAGGATTTCATACGCAGCCAGCGCGATCAATTCGTCTCCCACCTTGGCAGCATATTTTTCAAAAGCTGAGTCGGCCAAAAATTCGCTCGTCCAAGAGGTTTGCCACAGAGGATGCTCGTTAGTCGATTCCGCATCCAAATGCGTCATCAGCTCAATTGTTACAGGAATCTGCTGGTTAACTCTATCATATACGAACGGTTGAAAGTGCATATGCGCTCACCTCGTAATTAGTATAACACAACGGTGGAGAAATGTGAAGTAGAAATGCAACGTACGTATGTGTAACAAAATCGTTGGCAAGGGGGGCTGGCATCAAAATCAGCATGGAA
>CAVBAZ010000159.1:0-13970 GCA_963593515.1 Bacteroidaceae bacterium | reverse complement strand
GGTGCTGATTGCCGAGGGTGAGAAACAGTCGGTGCTGCTGCAGGCGGACGCCGCCAAGCAGGCCAAGATCATGGCCGCCGAGGCCGAGGCGCAGTCCATCCTGAAAGTTCAGCAGGCTATGGCCGACTCCATGCGGCTGCTGAACGAGAATGCCCCCAACGATCAGGTCATCAAACTGAAGGCGCTGGAAGCCATGCAGAAGATCGCCGACGGCAAGGCCACCAAGATCATCATTCCCAGCGAGATCCAGGGGCTGGCCGGTCTGGCCGCCAGCACCAAGACCCTGCTGGAGAGCGACAAGGCGGAGTAAAATCATGGCAAAGAAAGACACCCGTTTCATCAAGATCCTGGAGGAAGGCGGCTTCCTCGGCAGCAGCGAGGTGTGGGTGGATACCCAGACCGGCGTACAGTACCTGTATCACGCTGCTGGCAACTCCGGTGGTCTTACCGTGCTGGTGGACGCCGAGGGCAGACCGCTCCTCTACCGCCGCACACCGGACGCACCGGAATTTTGACCCGTGAAGGGGCAGGGCATCGCCCTGCCCCCTTTATGTTTCGTTTGTATTGGGTTGTTCCGCGCCCCGGCGCGAGGACGGCCTCCGGCAGGCTACTTTCGCTGTGCGTTGCAAAACCAGATAGATGCTACGGCAGCATAGCTGCCGAGATCGGATGCTAAAAATATGCCACCGGCATATTTTTTAACGCACCGACTGGAAAAGTAGCCAAAAGAGCCGGAAGAAACCAATGGTTTCTTCACTTCCTTGCGCGCTATGTATTGTACAGAATTGTAACTGCCTGCCGCACGTTCACGGGAAATGTCCTTCTTCGTTTCGTTATCGAATCGCCTCTGCTCCAACGCCGCTACCGCTGATGCCTGCGCCGAACAACGCTGTTATTTCTACCGTTGCGCCGCATGAGCGGCAGCGGCGCAAAAAGAAAGTCGATTCGTCGGGGCGGCTATGCCGCCGTAGCGTCTATCTGCGCTTGCGCAGATAGACGCGGCCAAAAGTGACCCGCGCCGGAGCGCGGAACATTCCTTCGCACCCGCAGGTGCGAAACTCCCCTCAAAAAAAAGAAAGGAGCCGTCCATGCCCTATTACCGTTTTGACAACGGCTTGCAGCCGCTGAGCGCCCCGCCGGAAGACTGGCAGGGCGTTCTGGCGGTTCTTTCGCCGTCCGAGCTGCGGGCCGCGCCGCTGCCGGAGGGACTGACGCCGCCGGTCATGCCCGCCGACGCCCACGAATCCCAATTCTGCTGGCTGCGGGCCGATCACACCTGCGTGACCGGCCACCTGCGCACGCCGCCCCGGGCCAATCAGAGCGCGCGCCGTCTGAGCTTCACATGGGCGGAGGGCGCACTGCTGGTGGTGGATCACGACCATGTGGCGGCGGACTGCATCGGCCATCTGGCAGTCCAGCGTCCGGCGCTGCCCGGCAGTCCCGACGCCTTTCTGACGGCGCTGCTGATGACGCTGATCCAGAACGACCTGCCCTATATCCAGCAGTTGGAGACCCGGCTGACCAATCTGGAGCAGGCGGTGCTGGACAACGAGACGGGCCGCTTTCTTCACCAGATGAGCGTCATCCGCAAGGAGCTGAACCGCACCAACCGGTTTTACGCCCAGCTGGCCGACTTCGCCTCCTCCCTGCTGGAGGAGGCGGAGGACCTGTTCGCAACCCAGAGCAAAAAGCGCATGAACCATCTCCTGCGCCGGGTGGAGAACCTACGGGGTGAGACCCGTATGCTCCACGAATACGCCACCCAGATCAGCAGCGAGTATCAGGCACAGGTGGATATCGCCCAGAACCGGGTCATGAAGGTGCTGACCATTGTCACCGCCATCTTCCTGCCGCTGACACTGATCGCTGGATGGTACGGCATGAACTTTACGGGCATGCCGCTGCTGGAATGGCGCTACGGCTATCCGGTGGTCGTCGGCGTGTCGGTGCTGGTGGTGGCGGCGCTGATCTGGTATTTCAAGCGGAAAAAGTGGTTTTGATAAAGAAAGAGACGGCCAAGCCGTCTCTTTCTTTGTTATACGTCCTCATTTTGCGCATTGTGCAGCAGCTCCTCCGGCGACACACCGTACAGCTTGGCCAGCGCCAGCAGATTGGCGGTGCTGGGATCGGCTGCGCCGGTCTCCCACTTGCTGACGGCCTGACGGCTGACGCCGATGGCCTCCGCTACGAACTCCTGCGTCATGCGGCAGCGCTCCCGGTGGCCCTTCAGTGCCTTGGCCAGCGATTCCACCGCCGCCCGGTTCTCCTGCCGCACCTCGCCGCTGCGCAGATACTTCCGCAGCGCCTTAATCAGCAGAACAATTAGATACACAATTGCCGCCAGCGGCACCAGTACCAGCGGAATCATCAGAAAGGAAGCCAGTGCGAATCTCATTGCGCCATACCTCCTTTGGCGTGGTTTCTGTACATCATCTGCATAACGCCCACACTCCCGTCACCAGCAGCGCCATCAGCGCCGCGCCCAGAGCCATCAGGCCCAGATAAATTGTCATCATCGGTTTCGCTCCTTTGCGTTTGATGACGTTATGATACCGGAAATGCCCCGTTGCCGCCACCAACTATGGCGCAACTTTTGGTTGCGGTGGGGGAATTTCGTGGCTCCGGCCACGAGTTACTTTTGCCCGCAGCGGCAAAAGTAACCAAAAACGCTGCTTAAACCTGCGGTTTAAGAATCCGCGCACGCTGTTTATTTTGCGAATTTGTAATTTTATACCGCACGTTCACAGAACATTGCCATTATCGTTTCGTATGACGCATCGACTTTCCTTTTGCGCCGCTGCCGCTTATATGGCGCAACGGTAGAACCCGCAGCGCTGTTCGTGGTAGGAGCCAGCGGCAGCGACGCTGGTGCAAAGACGATCCTTTTAACAAAACGAAAAGAAAAACCTTGCGCGAACGTGTGGTATGCAGCCGCAATTTGCACACACGTGTAGCGCGCAAGGAAGTGAAGAAACCATTGGTTTCTTCTGGCTCTTTTGCCCACTTTTCCAGCTATTGGGAAAAGTGGGCCGCCGGAGGCCGTCCCCGTGCCCGGAGGCACGGAACACTCCGCTTCAAATCTTACAGCTTCGTCACCATGGGGATGATCATGGGGCTGCGCTTGGTCTGCTTATAGAGATAGCTGCTGACGGCGGACTTCACCGTGCGGCAAATTTCCCCGTCGTCCTTGCGGCGGCGGTTGGACATGCCGTCCACCGCCTTCATGGCCACGTTCCGCATCTCCTGCATCAGCTCCTCGGACTCCTTGACGTACACGAAGCCGCGGGTGACGATCTCCGGCTCACACAGCAGCTGGTGGTCGTGGCTGGAGATGGACAGAACCACCACCACCATGCCGTCCTCGGCCAGGATCTTCCGGTCGTTCAGCACCACAGCGCCCACCTCGCCCACGCCGCCGCCATCCACGAACACCTCGCCGGAGGGGACGGTGGTCTCGCACTTCATGTGCTTGGTAGTCAGCTCGATGACGCTGCCGTTATCGGCCACGCAGATGTTGTTGGGGTGCATGCCCATGCTCTCCGCCACCCGCTTATGAATTTGCAGCATGCGCTGCTCACCGTGGAGAGGAATAAAGAACTTGGGTTTGGTCAGGGCGTGGATGATCTTCAGTTCCTCCTGACAGGCGTGGCCGGACACATGCAGCATGTCCGCTTTGTCATACACCACGTCCGCGCCCTTGCGGAACAGCTCGTTGATGACACGGCCCACCGTTACCTCGTTGCCGGGGATGGCGCTGGCGGAGATGATCACTTTGTCGCCGGGGCCGATGTCCACCTGCTTGTGGGTGGAGAAGGCCATGCGGTACAGGGCGCTCATCTCCTCGCCCTGAGAGCCGGTGGTAACGATGACCTGCTGGTTCAGGGGCAGGCCCTTGATCTTATGGATGTCCATGAGGGTATTCTTGGGCACCTTCATATAGCCCAGCTCGGTGGAGACCTTCATGATGTTCTCCATGCTGCGGCCGGTGACGGCCACCTTGCGGCCGCAGGCGGCGGCAGCGTCCAGCACCTGCTGGATGCGGTGGACGTTGCTGGCGAAGGTGGTGACGATGATGCGCTTGTCACAGCCGTTGAACTGGCGGGCAAAGGTCTTGCCCACCGCCTTTTCGCTCATGGTATAGCCGGGACGCTCCACATTGGTGGAGTCCGCCAGCAGCGCCAGCACGCCCTCCCGGCCCAGCTGGCCGAACCGGGCCAGATCAATGACCTCGCCGTCGATGGGCGTGGAGTCGATCTTGAAGTCGCCGGTGTGCACCACCGTGCCCATGCGGGTGTGGATGGCGAAGGCCACCGAGTCGGCGATGGAGTGGTTCACATGGATGAACTCCACCTGGAACTTACCGGCCCGGATGGTCTGGCCCGCCTCCACCGTAATGAGCTTGGTGGATTGCAGCAGGCCGTGCTCCTGTAATTTCAGCTTGATCAGCCCCGCCGTCAGGCGGGTGCAGTAGATGGGCATGTTGATCTGCTTGAGCACATAGGGGATGGCGCCGATGTGATCCTCGTGCCCGTGGGTGATGAACAGGCCGCGAAGGCGGTTGTGGTTCTTCACCAGATAGGTCACGTCGGGGATCACGCAGTCGATGCCGTACATGTCATCGCCGGGGAACGCCATGCCGCAGTCCACCACGATGATCTCGCCGCCGTATTCATAGGCGGTCATGTTCTTGCCGATCTCGTTAAGACCGCCAAGAGGGATGATCTTCAATTTTTCAGCCATAATAACTCCTTTACTGTATCGAAAAAATGGATAGATACACGGCGTTACCGGGGCTGACCGCACCAAAAATCGCACGGAAAACGCATCGTTTCCCGCAAAAATGTGCAGCAAAACAAAGGCGGCCCGATGTCCTGCCGGCCCTGCATCGCCGGAGGAGCATCGGAGCGTTCGCCCCGGATGACCGTGTGTTGAATTGTGCTATAGGAGACCGCCGCCAACGGCGGTCTTTTATATCACCGCAAAGCCGCATCTGCTTTGCGAAACAACCAAAAAAGTCGCAGAAAATTCTACGAAGTGTATAAATTATAGCATACTTTTTGCCGTTTGTATACCCCCAACTTTTCGCCGCGTTTTGTCAGGCTTCGCGCCCCGGCGGAAATCGGACGCAAATCCGCATTTTTGCTGTTGTGATACGGAAAAAGGTATGATATAATAAGTAATGATTGTAAATTGGAGTGATATTCCCATCGGAAATCCCGTTTTGAAATGAGGTGTCACCTTGAGTAAAAAGCTGATCCGCGGCTTCCGCACCAATATCATGCTGTACGGCCTGTGTCTGGCCGCCTTTGTGATCGCCGCCATCCCCTTCTCACCGCTGCTGGCCGTTGCCGAGGCGCTGGTGTCCGCGCTGGTGATCTATGTGGGGATCCGGCGCAACCGGATGGCGCAGCACAGCGTGCGGCAGTATCTGGACCGGGTCAGCGGCGGCATCGACACCGCCCGCTCCAGCAATATGCTGTACGCGCCGCTGCCCATGCTGGTGTTCGACCTGAACACCGGCGAGATCCTGTGGGGCAACGACCGCTTTCTGGCACTGACCGATCTGAAGGAGAAAATGTTCGAGGCACTGGTGAACGACGTGATCCCCGGCTTTGACGGCCACTGGATGCTGGAGGGCAAGCGGGAAGCGCCGGAGCATGTGGTGTGGAACCACCGCACCTACCGGGTATACGGCGCGCTGAGCCATCCCGACCAGCTGAAGGGCGACCACAGCATGCTGGCCACCACCTACTGGCTGGACATCACCGAGAGTGAGCAGATGCGCCAGACGCTGGACATGACCCGTCCCGCCGTGGCCATCCTGATGATCGACAACTATGAGGATCTGATGAAGGCCTGCCCGGAAAGCAAGCGCTCGGCACTGCTGGCGGATATCGAGGGCAAGCTCAACGACTGGTGCGCCGGAAGCGGCGCGCTGCTGCTGGGCTATGACCGCGACCGGTATCTGTTTGTGATGGAGGAAAAGGACTTCACCTCCTATGCCGAGAAGAAGTTCGATGTGCTGGACGCAGTGCACACCGTGGAGAGCGGCGGTGTCACCGCCACGCTGTCCATCGGCGTGGGCCGGGACGGCGACAGCTTTGAGGGCCTGTTCAAAAACGCCGATCTGGCGCTGGAAATGGCGCTGAGCCGCGGCGGCGATCAGGCTGTGGTGAAGGACCGCAACAACTTTGAGTTCTACGGCGGCCGCTCCAAGACCACCGAAAAGCGCACCAAGGTGAAATCCCGCGTCATGGCCAACGCCCTGCGGGAGCTGATCGACGACGCCCGCAACGTATACGTTATGGGCCACAAGTATGCCGACATGGACTCGCTGGGCGCGGCGGCGGGCATCTGCTGCATCAGCCGCAAGCTGGGCAAGAAGGCGCAGATCGTCATTGACGCCGACAACAACGCCGCCCATCCCGTGCTGCGGGCCCTGCAGCAGATGCCGGAGTACGCGGGCGTGTTCGTCAACGGCGACGCGGCGTTCCTCCACGCCCAGCCGGATACCCTGCTGGTGGTGGTGGACACCAACCGCCCCGACAGCGTGGAATCCGAGCCGCTGCTGGAGAGCTGTACCCGTGTGGCGGTCATCGACCATCACCGTCGGGGCAGCAGCTACATCGACAAGATGACCCTGAACTACCATGAGCCCTACGCCAGCTCCGCCAGCGAGCTGGTCACGGAACTGATGCAGTACCTGATCGAACCGTCCGACATCCTGAAAAGCGAGGCGGAGGCCCTGCTGGCGGGTATCGTGCTGGACACCAAGAACTTCACCAACCGCACCGGCGGCCGCACCTTCGAAGCGGCGGCCTACCTGCGCCGCTGCGGCGCCGACACGCAGGACGTGCAGCGGATGTTCCAGAGCGATCTGGACGCTATGGTGACCCGCTACGCCATCATGCGGCAGGCGGAGATCTACCACAACGACATCGCCATCGTGGCGGCGGACGAGGCCTATGACCGTGTCACCGCCGCCAAGGCCGCCGACGAGCTGCTGACCATCCGGGGCATCCGGGCATCCTTCGTCATGTACCGCAAGGACGACGGGGTGTATATGTCCGCCCGTTCGCTGGGCGAGGTGAACGTGCAGGTGATCCTTGAGGCGCTGGGCGGCGGCGGCAACTCCACCACCGCGGGCGGTCAGGCAAAGGGCATCACCGTGGCCGAGGCCAAGGAGAAGCTTCTGGCGGCCATTGATAAGTATTTCGAGGATTGAACATTCGCTCCATTTCGTAGGGCGGGGTGACCACACCCCGCCGTATGGGAATTTCCTGATAACAGAGCGGCGGCATGTGGTCATGCCGCCCTACGAAGATAGCAAGAACCCATTTTTACAAAACCAACCAATCTGACATAGGAGGATATACAGATGAAAGTCATTTTAACGCAGGATGTGCGCGGCAAGGGCAAGAAGGGCCAGATGATCGAGGCCGCCGAGGGCTACGCCCGCAATTACCTGATCCCCCGCGGTGTGGCGGTACCCGCCACAGCCGACGCGGTGAACACCATGAAGCTGCGGGATAAGGCCAAGGCCAAGGCTGACGCTGAGGCCAAGGCAGCTGCCGAGGCCATCGCCGAGAAGCTGCAGGGCTGCCAGGTGAAGATCGCCGCCAAGGGCGGCAGCGAGGGCAAGCTGTTCGGCGCCGTCACCAGCGCCGCCATTGCCGACGCCCTGAAAGCCCAGTACGATATGGACGTGGACAGCAAGAAGCTGGTCATCGACGAGCCCATCAAATCCTTCGGCAGCTATCAGGTGAAGGCCAAGCTGGGCTATGAGATCAGCGGCACCGTCAACGTGCTGGTCATCGAGGAAAAATAAGCGCCTCGCAGAGTTCGCGGCGCGGACGCAGTGCGAACGATAGCTTCTGCGTAGGGGGCGATGCCCACATCGCCCCGCCGTTTATCGGCAATTCTATTGGATTTTGTGCGGGCCGATGTGGGCATCGGCCCCTACAACCGCTATTCAAACTCTCCCCCTAAAAGGCAGGTGTGACAATGGACGAATTATTGATGCGGGGCATGCCCCATTCCGCCGAGGCGGAGCAGGCGGTGCTGGGCTCCATGCTGATCGACGGCGAGTGCGTCAAGGACGTGATGGATCAGTTGCAGGCGGATGATTTCTACCTGCGGCAGAACCGTGAGATCTTTGAGACCATCGCCCACATGTTCGTCTACTCCCAGCCGGTGGACGGCCTGACCGTCGCCAGCGAGATGGAGAAAAACGGCCTGTATACCGAGGCCACCCGTCCCTATCTGATGCAGCTGATGGAGGTCACGCCTACCGCCGCCAACGTCAACGAGTATGTGAAGATCGTGCGGGACAAGGCACTGATGCGGCAGGTGGCCACCGCCGCCGCCAACATCACCGCCATGGTGCAGGAGGGCGGCGCTTCCGCCGGAGACATGCTGGAATCGGCGGAGCAGAAGGTGTACGCCATCCGCCGGGGCCGCAGCGCCCAGAGCATGGTTCCCGTCAGTCAGGTACTGTCGGACGTGATGAACCGGCTGGAGGAGCTGTCCAACAGCGAGTCCAATCTGCCGGGCCTGTCCACCGGGCTTTCCGCTGTGGACAGCAAGATCAACGGCCTGAACAAGTCCGACCTGTTGCTGCTGGCGGCACGTCCCGGCATGGGCAAGACCAGTATGGCGCTGAACGTGGCGCTGTCGGCGGCCAAGACCTCCGGCAAGACCGTGGCCATCTTCTCGCTGGAAATGTCCCGCGAGCAGCTGGTGACCCGCCTGATCGCCGCCGAGGGACTGGTGGAGAACACCCGCCTGACCACCGGCAACCTGCGGGAGAGCGACTGGCAGCGGATCGCCGAGGCGGCCTCCGAGCTCAGCCGCATGGATATCCGCATCGACGACAATCCCCTGCTGACGGCGGCGGATATGAACGCCAAGTGCCGCCGTCTGGACAATCTGGGACTGGTGGTCATCGACTATCTGCAATTGATGACCAGCGCCGGCGGCAAGGGCTATTCCGGCGAGAACCGCCAGCAGGCGGTGTCCGACATCAGCCGTATGCTGAAGATCATGGCCAAGGAGTTACAAGTGCCGGTGCTGTGCCTTTCTCAGCTGAGCCGCGCCAACGAAAAGCGCGACAACAAGCGGCCTATGCTGTCCGACCTGCGTGAATCCGGTGCCATCGAGCAGGACGCCGATATCGTCATGTTTTTGTATCGTGACGACTATTATAATGAGGACACGGAAAAGCGCAACATCGCCGAGTGCATCGTGGCCAAGAACCGCCACGGCGAGACCGGCAAGGTGGAGCTGCGGTGGATGCCGGAGTATACCGCCTTCGGCACGCTGGAGAACCGCTACGGCGACAACGAGGAGTGAGACATGGATCTGCTTCCCTGGATGGAACGGTGGCACATGCTGCCGCCGGAGGGCGGCGTGCTGCTGTGCGCCGTGTCCGGCGGACGGGACTCCGTGTGCCTGCTGCACTATCTGGCATCTATCGCGCCAAAGCACGGCTTCACCGTGGCGGCGGCGCACCTGAACCACCAAATGCGGCCCGAAGCACAGCGGGACGAGGATTTCGTCCGCGAGCTGTGCCAAGCGCTGGACGTTCCGTTCTACACCGAGGCCGCGCCCGTCTATGAGATGGCGGAGCGCTGGGGCCTTGGCGTGGAGGAAACGGGACGGCGGCTGCGGTACGACTTTCTGTTCCGCACGGCGGACGCCATCGGCGCGCAGCGGATCGCCACCGCCCACCACGCGCAGGATCAGGCGGAGACCGTACTGCTGAATCTGCTGCGGGGCACCGGGCCGGAGGGCCTTGGCGGCATCCCGCCGGTGCGGGGCCGGATCGTGCGGCCATTGCTGCAAACCGGCCGGGCCGAGATCGAGGACTATTTGCAGGCGCATCAGCTGTCCCATGTGGAGGACAGCACCAACGAGGATACCCACTATGCCCGCAACCGCCTGCGGCGGAAGCTGTGGCCCCAGCTGGCCACCATCAACCCGGCGCTGGAGCGTGCCATCGGCCGTACGGCGGAGATCGTCCGCAGCGAGAACGCCTATCTGGACGCGCTGGCGGCGGAACGCCTTCCGGCGGAGGGCGCGGCGGTGGAAACGGCGGCGCTGCTGGCCGCGCCGGAGCCTTTGCGGCCCCGGATGGTGCGGCTGCTGCTGGATCGGATGCCCACCGGCAAAAAGGACGTGGGCGCGGTACATATTGACGCCCTGCTGGCGCTGACGGAGGGCGGAACGCTGGATCTTCCGGAGAACCTGCGGGCCGTGTGCCGGGACGGGTGGCTGCGTCTGACATTGAAGGAGACCGCGCCGCCGGAAAAAGTACTGGTGCAGGGCCTCAACCCTTGGGGACAATACGATATCACGCTCCATGGCGGAGAAGAACACCGCGTCACCGTCCGGCCATGGAAAAGCAGCGACCGCATGACCGCAAGACGGGGTAGCCGCAGTCTCAAGCGGCTGTTTGCCGACGCGGGCATCAGCGTCGAGGAGCGGGACAGCGTTCCCGTGGTCTGCGTGGACGGCCAGCCCCGTGCCGTATACGGGGTACAGGAGAGATCATCGCCGGAGAGCGGCGAACCCATACAAATCATTATCAACAAAAGAGGAAACCATAAGGAGGACACCAAAAATGGGTAAGAGCAACATGGAGCAGGACATCCTGAAGGTACTGCTGTCTGAGGAACAGCTGCACGCGCGGGTGCAGGAGATGGGCGACGAACTGTACGATCGCTTCCACGACAAGAACCCCATCTTTGTGGGCGTACTGAAGGGCTGCTTCATTTTCATGGCGGATCTGGTGCGTGCCACCCAGATGAAGAGCGAGATCGAGTTCATCGGCGTGTCCTCGTACAACAACGGCACCAAGAGCTCCGGCGTGGTACAGATCACCCGCGACCTGCAAAAGGACATCACCGGCCGCCACATCATCGTGGTGGAGGATATCCTGGACTCCGGCAATACGCTGTTCTTCCTGAAGAACTACCTGAACACCAAGGGCGCGGCCTCCATCACCATCGTAACGCTGCTGGATAAGCCTGCCCGCCGGGAAAAGCCCATCGTGGCCGATCTGGCCGGTTTTGAGGTGCCCGACGAGTTCGTGGTGGGCTACGGTCTGGACTACGCCCAGCAGTACCGCAACTATCCCTGCATCGGCGTGCTGAAGCCGGAGGTATATAGTAAATAACGCAACTGGCATGAAATCTGACGATTTTGCTGCCAAAGAGGTTTGCGGCCGCTGCGCAGGTTTTTGACCTGTTGTAGGGGGCGATGCCCACATCGCCCCGCCGGTTTGCAAGGCGTACCCATGTGTTGAACGGGCCGATGTGGGCATCGGCCCCTACCGGCTGCTCCGCAGCAGCCAATTCCCCGCCGAAAGGCGGATGAAACAGGAGGGCGATGCCCTATGAGCAAAGAGGGAAAGCGTCTGGAGAAGGGCAACCCCGCTCCGGAAGCGAACGAATACAAAAAGTGGAGCCTGAAATGGTTCTGGAAGGAATGGGGCGAGGTCGTCGTCTTTCTGGCCGCGGTCTTTGTGATCTTCAAATTCATCATTCAGATCGCGTGGGTGCCCAGCGGCTCCATGGAGTCCACGCTGCCCACCCACTCGGCCATGCTGGGCTGGCACCTGTCCTATGTGCTGGCCGATCCCATGCCGGAGCGGGGCGATATCGTCACGTTCTGGAACGACGAGCTGGGCAAGGTGCTGGTCAAGCGGGTCATCGGCCTGCCCGGCGACGAGATCACCTTCTCCGGCGGCTTCGTCTACGTCAATGGAGAACAGCTGGATGAGCCGTACCTGATGGCGCAGGGCGTTACGGAATGTGATAATACTTTCACCGTGCCGGAGGGCTGCTTCTTCCCGCTGGGCGACAACCGCACCGGCTCGCTGGACGCCCGGTTCTGGAACGATCCCTATATCCCGGCGTCCGCCATTCAGGCCAAGCCCTTTGTAGTCATCAGCTTTGGCAGCAGCCAGACATGGCAGGGCATCCGGCTGGTCAAACAGGGAGGCAAGACATAATGGAGCGCAGATTTAATTTCCGGTCACTGATCCTGCTGGTGCTGTGCCTGCTGGTGGTGATGTATCTGGCCCGCAGCATGACGCGGCAGGGCGACATCACCTACGGCGAAATGCGCCAGCTGTTCGTGAACGAGAAGGTGCAGTCCTTCGCCATCAACGACACACGGCTGACGGCCACGCTGGCGGATAAGACCACCGTCACCTGCCAGCTGTACAGCTTCGACCTGTTCTTCGACGATCTGAACGATCTGGTGGTGCAGCAGTATGAAAAGGGCATCATCACCTCGTATAACTATCCCGCCCGCTCCACCAACTGGCTGCAGCTCCTGCTGCCCTATGTGCTGGCGGTGATGGCCTTTATCCTGCTGATGAACCTGATGACCCGCATGAACGGCGGCGCAGGCGGCGTCAGCGACAAGATGGCCCACTTCGGCGAGGCGCGGGTCAGCAGCATCCCGGAGGGCGACAAAAAGGTCACCTTTAAGGATGTGGCCGGCGCCGACGAAGAAAAAGAGGAATTGCAGGAGATCGTGGAGTTCCTCCGTGATCCCGACAAGTACCTGAAGCTGGGCGCCCACATTCCTAAGGGCGTGCTGCTGGTAGGCCCTCCGGGCACCGGCAAAACGCTGCTGGCCAAGGCGGTAGCCGGTGAGGCGGGCGTGAAGTTCCTGTCCATCTCCGGCTCCGACTTTGTGGAAATGTATGTGGGCGTGGGCGCCAGCCGTGTCCGCGACCTGTTCGTGCAGGCCAAGAAGGACGCGCCCGCCATTGTGTTCATCGACGAGATCGACGCGGTGGGCCGTCAGCGCGGCAGCGGTCTGGGCGGCGGCCACGATGAGCGTGAGCAGACGCTGAACCAGCTGCTGGTGGAAATGGACGGCTTCGGCTCCAACGAGGGCGTTGTGGTGCTGGCCGCCACCAACCGTGTGGATATCCTCGATCCAGCGCTGCTGCGTCCGGGACGGTTCGACCGTCAGGTCTATGTGGGCCTGCCGGACATCAAGGGCCGTGAGGAGATCCTGAAGATCCATGCCCGCAACAAGCCGCTGGCGGAGGACGTGGATCTGGGACAGGTGGCCAAGGGGACCCCCGGCTTTACCGGCGCGGATCTGGAGAACCTGCTGAACGAAGCGGCGCTGCTGACGGGCCGTCAGGACAAGGCCGCCATCGACAAAGCCTGCATCGACGAGGCGGTCATCAAGGTCATCGCAGGCCCGGAGAAGCACAGCCGCGTCATCCCCCAGCAGGAGCGGAAGCTGACCGCCTATCACGAGGCGGGCCACGCCGTTGTCATGCGTGCGCTGCCCCAGCACGATCCGGTGCATCAGATCACCATTGTGCCCCGTGGTCAGGCAGGCGGCATGACCATCTCCCTGCCGGACGAGGATCGCTCCTATCTGAGCCGCGAGTACATGATCCAGCAGATCGTGTCCCTGCTGGGCGGCCGCGCCGCCGAGCAGCTGATGCTGGGCGATATCTCCACCGGCGCGTCCAACGATATCCAGCGGGCCACCTCCATGGCCCGGAAGATGGTGGGCACCTACGGCATGTCCGCCAAGATGGGCAATGTGGCCTTTGACACCGGCTCCGACGAGGTGTTCATCGGCAAATCCATGGGCCACACCCGCCCCTACTCCGAAAAGACCGCCGCTGAGATGGACGGTGAGATCCGCGCCATCATCGACGAGGCCTACGACAAGGCGCTGGCCATCATCAAGGCCCACCAGCAGCAGTTGACGGGCATCGCGGAGTATCTGCTGGTCAACGAGACCATGGACAGCGATGTGTTTGAGAGCTTTTTCACCGGAAACGCACCTGCGGAGGCTTGATTTGATATGAAAAAATGTGCACTTACCCTTCGGTAAGTGCACATTTTTTGCGTGAAATGCGTGGAAACTCACACTTTTACCCAGTACCAACCAAAAGCTTTGTGCAAAATCACGAAAAGGGTGTCCCC
>CAVBAZ010000158.1:0-7850 GCA_963593515.1 Bacteroidaceae bacterium | reverse complement strand
CCATCCGAACGGTGGCGGCACTTCTTCTTTTTACATAAGGCAACCGTCGCAGACTTGGGCCTTTAGCTCAGTTGGTTAGAGCAGACGGCTCATAACCGTCCGGTCCCGGGTTCGAGTCCCCGAAGGCCCACCATTTTACAATCACAGCGCAAGCTGTTTTATACAGGGGTATAGCTCAGTTGGTAGAGCAGCGGTCTCCAAAACCGCGTGTCGAGAGTTCGAGCCTTTCTGCCCCTGCCAAGAAAAATAACCACCCAATAGGGTGGTTATTTTTCTTACCAGTGTCAGTTAAGGCTCGAAACGAGCTCCAGCTTCACACGTCCGAAGGACGTTGAAGCTGGGAGCAACGTGCCGGTGGCACGTTGCGTTAGCGAGAAAAGAGCCGAGGGAGAAGCCACCAGCCATCGATACGCAGTTGAGGTCGGTAGGACATCACCCAACAGGGATGTCTTTTTCTGTCGCCCCCAGTCGTAGGCCCGACATCCACTCTACCCGCATGCGCCGCACGACAATTTCTGCGGGATATTCTTGCTATTCCGATTGCCACATGTGGCGGGGTATGGTATACTAAATCTGTGAGAACTGGATGGGGCGAACATAAGAAAGGCTTGGTTAGAAAATCTGATGAAAAGGGAAAAGCGCTTTATTGCCGCACCGTATATGTTTACACTAATGATACTGGGTATTCCTAGTATTCCCGGTGGGTATGCATGTATGCTTATTTCAACCCGGACATCTCCTATGGAAATATGGCAGTTTACCATAGCGATTTCTTTGCTTTACTTTGTGCTATTGATTACATTTTTCTGCATCCGCTATGAATGGGCGACGATCGTAGAGATCCAGGAAGATCGGCTTTTGTTCAAAGCTCTGTTTACGCGGCGGTCGTTTTATTACAAGGATATGCACTATATCGGTGTTGACTATGGCGTATTGGAGGGGAGAAAGCAGTTCTGGATCTATTTCAGCGAAAAGGAGATCCCGATGAGGTACTATCACCGGATCAATCGACTGAAATTCAAAAAGGACTGCATGCGGGTGCAATACTATAAAAAAGCCTACAATAAGCTTGTAGAGCACACACCACCGGAGATCAGCAAACAGCTGCGTAAATGCTATTCTACCGTACTTCTCTATAAGCTGGACGATGAGAAATAGGAAAATACATAAAAAGGAGCACTCCCACATCTGGTGGAAGTGCTCCTTTTCTTTGCTTGTCACAGCTGCTGGAGCAGCAGGATCAGTCCGGAGACGCCGACAAACAGATAGACCACTGTCCGCATGACGCCGGCGTTGAGCTTGCTGGCGATCTTGCCGCCGACGACGGCGCCCAGCAGGATGCAGACCGTGCCGACCGCCGCGTAGGGCAGGATCGCCGGGCGCAGCAGGCCGTTGCAGAGACGGCCCACAATGCCGGTAAAGCCGGTGACGGTAAACAGGAACTGCATGCAGCCCAGATAGCTGGGGTGATCCTCCGTGGCGCTTATGAAGTACACCGCCATAGGCGGGCCGCCGATGGCAAAAAGCCCTGCGCTGACGCCGCACAGCGTGCCGCAGACGATGCCCACGGCGGGCTTGGGTGCAATGCGTACCCGCCGTGCCACCACCAGAAAATAGAGGGCCAGCAGCATCAGGAACACCGCGAAGACCAGCACCAGCACCCGCAGGTCAAGGCGGCTCACGAAGGGCATGGTGAGCAGGTTGGCAAGGCCGAAGGCGATGGTGGGCGGCAGCGCCACGCGCCACTGGATGTGCCTGCGGTACTTCCAGCACAGCGCCATGCAGAACAGCTGGTTGACGACGATGGCCAGCGCCGGCGCGTCGATCATATCGAAGTAAAAGGGCAGGATCATCATGAGAAAGACCACCGAGCCGAAGCCGGTCACCGCTTGGATGATACCGGCCACCAGACTGGCGGCCGCGACCACGAACCAGACCATATGCCGAACCCCTCCTTTGCACATGCGGCTATCTTACCACACTTTTCATCAAATAGAAAGATGCAGCGGCAAGAAAATACCAAAAACCCTTAACACGTTTTTGGCGGAAAAACACAATATTATGCGTGTTCGCAAGAAAAATGCGCAACATTTTGCACAAACCGAACAAAGTTGATGGCATTTAACAGGATGAGACGCATTTCGACACGGGCGCTGTGATAGAATTGGCGACATCACCGGGGGATAAAATACCAACGATAATTTATCATGCCGCCTATGGCGGCAGAAGGAGGTCGCAAATGAACTGTTTTGTGCGTACAATGTCCCTTCTGCGGCTGGAATTTCACCGGAGCAGAGTATTGCGCTACCGGCAGCAGGGACGGAAAATGATGCGTGAGAGCGGCATCTCGCCGCAGCTGTTGGCCCTGAACACGCAGATCGATCATCACGGCTGCATCATGTACCGGCTGGAGCATCAGCTGGAAGCGGCGTAGATTACATAGAGAGAAAAACAGAAAGCCAGCCGTAAGGCTGGCTTTCCTGCGGTAATGCGTCAGTTTTTCTTCTTGCCCAGATAGGCTTCCTTGATGGACTCGTCGGCCAGCAGCTCCGCGCCGGTGCCGGACTTGGTAATGTTGCCGGTCTCCAGCACGTAGGCGTAGTCGGCGATCTTCAGGGCCATGTTGGCGTTCTGCTCGATCAGCAGCACGGTGACGCCCTGCTGGTTGACGGTGCGGATGATATCGAAGATACCCTGCACCACCAGCGGCGCCAGACCCAGCGACGGCTCGTCCAGCATCAGCAGCTTGGGGCGGCTCATCAGGGCGCGGCCCACGGCCAGCATCTGCTGCTCGCCGCCGGACAGGGTGCCTGCCTGCTGCCAGTTGCGCTCCTCCAGACGGGGGAACAGCTCATAGACCCACTTGATGTCCTTCTCGATGCCATCTTTATCCTTGCGAAGGTACGCGCCGATCTTCAGGTTTTCCAGCACCGTCAGGTTGGGGAACACGCGGCGGCCCTCGGGAGACTGGGCGATGCCGGCCTCCAGAACCTTGTTGATGGGCTTGCCCAGCAGCTCCTGACCGTTATAGGTGATGGAGCCGCTGTCGGCCTTGACAAGGCCGGAAATGGTGCGCAGCGTGGTGGACTTACCGGCGCCGTTGGCGCCGATCAGGGTGACGATCTTGCCGTCAGGCACCTCAAGGCTGATGCCCCGCAGGGCCTTGATGCCGCCGTAGGACACATGTAAGTTCTCAATCTTCAGCATCGTCTGCCACCCCCAAGTATGCGTCGATGACGCGCTCGTTGTTTTGGATCTCCACCGGCGTGCCCTGCGCGATCAGCTCGCCGAAGTCCAGCACATAGATGCGGTCGGCAATGTCCATGACCAGATCCATGTGGTGCTCGATCAGCAGGATCGTCTTGTGGAAATTGGTGCGGATCTCACGGATGAACTCCGCCAGCTCCAGCGTCTCCTGCGGGTTCATACCGGCGGCCGGCTCATCCAGCAGCAGCAGCTGCGGATCGGTCGCCAGTGCGCGGGCGATCTCCAGACGGCGCTGTTTGCCGTAGGGCAGGCTGGTGGCCAGCTCGTCCTTCACGTCCTCCAGACCCACCACCTGCAGCAGCTCCAGCACCTCGGCCCGCTGCCGCGCCTCTTCCTTGGCGTTGAGGCGGAACGTCGCGGTAAACATATTGCTGCTGCGGCGCAGATGCTTGGCGATCAGCACGTTGTCGAACACCGTCATGGACTTCCACAGACGGATGTTCTGGAAGGTACGGGCCATGCCCATCTTCGTCAGCTTATCCGGCGTAGGCTCCAGCACGGCCTTATAGTCGCCCAGATGCTTGCCCTTATACTGGCGGTGCATCTTTCCGCGGGGGTGGTTCTCCACCACCTTTTTCCCGTTAAACAGCACCCGGCCGTTGGTGGGCGCATATACGCCGGTGATGACGTTGAACGCCGTGGTCTTACCGGCGCCGTTGGGGCCGATCAGCGCCACGATCTCGCCCTCGTTGACCTCCATGCTCAGATCGTCCACGGCCACAACGCCGCCGAACTGCATGGTCACGTTCTCTACACGGAGAACATTCTTCATTTCCGCCATTATGCAGCACCGCCTTTCGCCGCCTTACCGCCGAACAGTCTTTTGAAGAACCGTCCCACAGCCTTGGCGTCATCATATACGGATATCTCGCGGGTGCCCATGATGCCCTTGCGGAAGAACAGCACCACGATCATGATAAGCACGGAGAACACCACCATGCGGAAGCCGTAGCCCAGCAGAGGGACGCGGGTACCGGCCTGGGTGTAGGTCTCCAGATCCAGGAAGCGGAGCCACCACTCGCTGCTGGCGTAGTAGATGAACGCCGCGATGATGGAGCCGGACACGGAGCCGATACCGCCCACCACCACGACCAGCAGGATCTGATACGTCATACTGGTGGTAAAGGACACGGAGGACACGGACGTGTTGCACATGGCCAGCATAGCTCCGGCCACGCCGCAGAAGAAGGAGCTGACCACGAAGGAGATCATCTTGTGCCGGGCCAGATTGATGCCCATGGCCTCGGCGGCGATCTCGTCGTCACGGATGGCCTTGAAGGCGCGGCCGTAGGTGGAGTTGATCAGCAGCACGATCAGCAGGATGCATACGCCCGCGATGGCGGCGTAGGGCATCACGTTCTTGGGCGCGGTAAAGTTGTTCAGGGGGTCGGGGCCGTTGGTCAGCGGGCCGAACTGGCTCAGCTGTACCAGACCGCGGACGATCTCCGCAAAGCCCAGTGTGGCAATGGCCAGATAGTCGCTCTTCAGCCGCAGCACGGGCAGGCCGATCAGAAACGCGAAGAACGCAGCTACCACACCGGCCACCAGCAGTGCCAGCACCAGCGGCATCTGGAACTGCACCAGACTGTCGCCGTAGTTGCGGAACACGGTGGCCCGCAGCTCCACGGGGATGGTCAGGATCGCGTATGCGTAAGCGCCCAGCAGCATAAAGCCTGCCTGCCCCAGAGAGAACAGGCCGGTAAAGCCGTTCAGAAGGTTCATAGCCACCGCCGCCAGCGCGAAGGTGCACACCTTACGCAGCACAGGGAACCACATGGAGGAGGCAGGTGCAAAGGCGTCCACGCAGCCCACCAGCGCCACCAGCACCGCTACCAGAATCAGGTTGCAGAGGGTGCGCTTGTTCTTTTCCATAAATGTCGTTTTCATCTTCTCACACCTTCTCCGTCGTTTTCTCTCCGAAGAGGCCCGTGGGCTTGATGACCAGAATGATGACCAGCAGCGCGAAGGAAATAACGTCGCTGAAGTCCGCCAGTCCAAAGGCCTTGGCCAGACTCTCTACCACGCCGATGATCAGCGCGCCCACCACAGCGCCGGGCACGGAGCCGATACCGCCCACCACCGCGGCGATAAACGCCTTGATGCCGGGGGTGGAACCGGCCATATGGTTGATGCCGGTGTTCTTGGCAAAGTACAGCAGAGCGCCGACTGCCGCCAGGAACGAACCGATGATGAACGTCATGGAGATGACGCGGTTGATCTTCACGCCCATGAGCTGCGCCGTCTCAAAGTCCTTGGACACCGCCCGCATGGACATGCCGAACTTGGTGTGGTTGATGATCAGCACCAGAACGACCATCAGCACCACCGCCACCAGCGGAGAGATAAATACCGCCAGCTTGTCCTTTACGCCGAATACGCGAACGCTCTGGCTGATAAGGGGGATATCAGGGAACTGCTTGGCAAGACCGCCGGTGATGTAGCACACCAGATTCTGCAGCAGATAGCTGACGCCGATGGCGGAGATCATGACCGACATACGGGGCGCCGTGCGCAGCGGGGAATAGGCGCATTTCTCGATGGCAAAGCCCACGAACACGGTCAGCGCGATCATGATAAGGATCGTCACCCATAGGGGCATCGTGGGGAAGGAGGCCGCCAGATAGATCATCATAATGCCCGACAGCATGAACAGATCGCCGTGGGCAAAGTTGATAAGCTTCAGGATGCCGTATACCATAGTGTATCCGATGGCCACCAGCGCAAACTGCCCGCCCGTCGCCAACCCTCGGATCAGGTAAGGAGTCAGATTCATGTATGTCACCTCTCAAACCGAAAGAAGTACGGTGGTGTGAGCCACCGTACTTCTGCAGGCGAAATCAGGATAGTTACGCAGCCGCCACCAGATCCCAGGCGAACTGTGCCATAACGGAGCCCTGGAACGGATCCAGGAAGCAGATGCGGAAGTACCAGTCGTGACCGTCGGTGACGGACGCATTGGTGCAGGACACGCCGATGGCGGGGATCTGCGCCTCAGCGAAGGTGTCAGCAGCCGCGATGGACACGCCGGAGCCGTAGGAGCCCAGAGAGATCAGGGCGCCGGAGGACACGATGGCGGAAGCCGCGGATACGGCATTCTCTTCCAGAGAGCCGTTATCGGAGACATACAGCTCGACGGTGTACTCTTCACCGGCGATCTCGATCTTGTTATCCAGAGAGTTGGCGTACTTCATGCCCAGCACTTCCTGCTTGCCGCCGCCGCCGTTGTTGCCGGTCAGGGGCTCATACACGCCGATGACGATCTTGTGGTTGGCGGTATCCAGCTTCACGCCGGCAGCATCGCCGTAATCAAAGCCGGTAGCCTGCACGTCGCTGTTCTCGACCTCCTGGGTCTTGACGAACTCGAACTTGGAGCCATCGGCAGCGGCCTTCTTGATGTAAGCGCAGTTCTTGATGGCGTCGCCGGTGGCATTGAACTGGATCTTGCCGGTAACGGCATTGTCATAGGTCAGGGTCCACAGAGCAGAAGCCACGTCCACGGAGGTCATGTCAGCGCCCTTGGCCTCAGCAGCGGCGCGGATCGCGGCCACGGCCACATTGTAGGAATCGAAGCCCAGCGCGGAGACGGCTGCCACGATGTCGTTGCCGCCGTTATCATTGAGGGCGTCGGGGTTGGCGTTCAGCCAGGCCTTGAAGCCGTTGACGAAGTCGGCAGCGGCGGTGGAGCTGGAGTCGCTCTCATCAAAGAAGGTGGAGCAGTACACATCCAGACCGGTGTTGGCCATACCGTCCAGAATGACGGAGGACTCCCAAGTATCGCCGGCCATGATGGGGCACTCGACACCCAGGTCGTTGGCCTGAGGCAGCAGGCTGGAGGCCACGGTGATGGAGTTGGGGGCGAAGATCACATCAGCGCCCTTATCAATGGCCTTCTGCAGATAATCGGAGAAGTTGGTGGTGTTGGTGGGGAAGGTCTCCATCACAACAGTACCGCCCAGCGCTTCAAACGCGGTCTGGAAGTTGCTGGCCAGACCCAGAGAATAGGTATCACCTTTCTCTGCCAGCACATAGGCTACGGGAGCATCATTATTGGCAGGCTCATCGACGGAGTTGTCGCCGCCGCCGCAGGCGACCAGAGACAACGCCATGACCAGAGCCAGCAGCATTGCAAGAAACTTTTTCATGGTTTTTCCTCCTAAAAATCTCTCTTACCGAAGAGTTTACCTCGGTAGAACAGTATCATTTTAAAGGAATCACCTAAAAAAAACAATTGTAACATGCACTGAAATTAGGCGGGCATTTGTCCGCCGCTGGCTTGCAAAAGCTGGTGCAGACACTGTTGGTGTCCGCGAGTAAAAAACAGCCAGACTTGTGCGACGAACATGCACCGGAGATGGGATTCGACACCAACATACAATTTGCGTCAAAATATCGCGTAAAAATAACGGAAATAACAAGAAACGACAGCAATCATAGCACAAATTTCATATCAATATAAATTGTTTCTATGTTTTGCCGCAAAAGCCCAAAGGAGGATGGTGCAGAGAAGCTGTGGAAAAAGGGTGTCCCCCAAACGGGGACACCCTTTTCGTGATTTTGCACAAAGCTTTTGGTTGGTACTGGGT
>CAVBAZ010000157.1:0-2388 GCA_963593515.1 Bacteroidaceae bacterium | reverse complement strand
CTCAGCTTTATGCCCACAAGCGCCTTTGCCGAGGGAAGTGCAGAAGAACCGCCCTTATGCGTCTGCGAAACGGCTTGTACGGCAGAGAGCATGAACACAGCGTGCCCTGTCTGCGGAGAAGATGGCGCATCACCGGAGAATTGCGGGCAATATGCCCCGGCGGATAACGGGCATACGGACGGTCTGGACGCCGCTCCGGCAGTGGAAAACTCTGATGCAGGCGGTCAGCCGGTCGTCGCGGCTGTGGAGGACGGCGAAGAAGAACAGACCACATGCACCTGTGAGACAGCTTGTACGGCGGAGAGCATGAACGCAGCGTGCCCCGTCTGCGGCGCGGATGGCGCATTGCCGGAGAGCTGCGCGCTGTATCAGAACGAGGGGAACCAGTCTCCCGCGCAGACAAAGCTCACATCTGATAGCAGCGGCTTAGTAATTTATGCGGGTAGTATAATCGACCCCTACGATCTGGATACGAGGCGTGTCCGCCTTACATGCGATACGGAGGAGGATCACAGTTCTTCGAAGACCCTTCGCGATTGCATCAACCGTGGCTGGGTGACCGGCGGAGAGGTTCGCGGCAGCGGCATGCAAGCCGAGTTCGATGTGACCATTGATTTGTCAGAGTGGATTGAAAGTAAGGGACACTCCGTATCCGGATCGTCTACCGTCACAGCGACGCTTCGCTATTCAGATCGGGGCCGCTGGAAGGTTAAGGACAATAAGGATATTGAAGCCGGCTCAATGGGGGGCTGCCCCGATGGGCCGAACTGCCCCGCACCGACCGTTAAGCCCACCGGCTGGCTGGCGATCAAATGTGCGCAATGCGGTGAGCTGGCAAGATACTACGACGACGATGTGCAGAAAATCATTCAGGGAGGCAGCCTGGAGTGGAATAAAAAAAGCAAAACGTGGGACTGGATCGTAAAATGGCATAACGACGAATCTATATATGACACCCTTGCCAATCGCTACCTGGCGGAGGAGGCGAGCACGACAGGACGCCATCACTATCAAAAGGGCACCATTGGACTTTGGTTGACCCGCTTCTGGTGGAATAATGAAACGCAGGAGTGGATATACGCGCCGTCATCCTCATCCTATGAAATGCCTTATATCTATGTGCGCCACGAGGGCTTTGAACAGCCGGATCTGCCCACGGTTGCCGATATCACCTCCGTGGAGGTCGCACTGCGCTGCAATAACGAAAACTGCAAATACCACAGCGCCCCCGCAGCCGTCGATCTGGTCAAGGACGGTATCTCATACGAGCTGCACAGCACAGAAGTGCAGATGGATGAGCAGGGCCGCTACTACGTCGAGGTCGAACCGCCAACCCCCAGAGTGATCGAAAACTGGTTCAGGAGCAATATAGACTACGGCGGAAATGAGCACAGCAGCGACTGGGGCGAAGAGAGCTATATCAGGCTCTACTACTACGAGACTGCGGAGGGAATCGGCGGCTGGAAGACGCTGAATGCGGAGCTGCCCATCACATGCGACGCTAAAGCGCCTCCGAGTCAGCCCACCTACAGAGAGCTGGGTACGATAGGAAACAGGTGCGTTTTTGAATGTGCGGAGAATATCAGCTGGCACAACATGGACTGCCAGCTGGAACAGAACTATACCATCGGCAAAGTACAGCTTGACGAAGAAAGCGGCAAGTATTGTGTGGATGTCACCGTTGACTGGGAAAAGCTTGTCGACGAGAAGATGAACAATGAGGAGCGCATCGAGATAGATGGGTTTCCCCGCCACTACCTGGTTTCCGTGGACGCGCCCGAAGGCCCCATCCGGTACTATTACGACTATGACACCGAAAAATGGAGTACAAACTACGGCAAGGTATTGGATCCCAACACGGGTAGAACCAAGCTGGTCGATATCAAAATCAAGGTAACCTGCAAGGCTCTCACCGTGCGCTTCGACAACAACGGCGGCAGCGGAAGCATGGCTGATGTGACGGTTGCCTCCGGGATCTATACTCTGCCCAAGTGTACCTTCACCGCCCCGGATGGCATGCGGTTCAAGGGCTGGTCTGTCACTGCGGCTGGCGATGTGATTCCCGGCGCCACCATTGAGCTGACGGGGAACACCACCCTGTACGCAATCTGGGAGTATCAACCCGTCACTATCGGCGGCGTGAAGCTGCTGAATGAGGCTGGCGGCACAGAAATGACCGACAGCACCAAGGTCTATAACGGTAAGGCCGCAGCCTATGACAATGCCTCAGCGGCATGGTCTCCGAATCTGACGGATGTGACGCTGACCTACACATGGCAGGAGATGGACGAGGCAGACTATACGGACATAGCGGGCAACGCAGCGCCCTCCGATGCGGGCAGCTATCGGCTCCTCGTGACGGCCAAGAGATCTGGCAATACCATCGGC
>CAVBAZ010000156.1:0-2691 GCA_963593515.1 Bacteroidaceae bacterium | reverse complement strand
ACGGCGAACAGCAGAGGCGCAACGCCGGAGACGTTGTACTTCTTCTGCATGGCCCCGTCGGTGGTCAGGCCCTCCAGAGAAGCGGCCACGGCGTCGATCTGTGCTTGAGACAGCTTATAGCCCTTGATATGGCCGCCGTTCTGCATCAGGTCGAAATCGTACAGCTTCTCCATGGTGTCGGCAGCGGCGGTCAGCGGCTCGATGACGGTCTTGTCGGGGTCGTCGATCAGCAGCATGACGTGGGGCAGCTCGATGGGCGCGTTGCGGCGCACACGGGCGCGGGGAGGAATACGGTCCAGCACGGTGCCCTCGGTGGCGCGGATGAGAGCGCCGGAACCGGGGGTGAAGTCATAGGCGTCCAGATCCACCATGCCGATCAGGCCGTGACGGATCTTGCCGTCGGACTGCTCACGTTCGATGTAGATCAGGGAGTCGGTCAGGGTCTCAAACACGCCGTCGGCGATGTACTTGGACATGGAGTCGTTGATGTTCTGGATGAACTCGTCCACATTGGGAGCCTTCAGGTTGGCCTCCGGCAGGATCAGGCGCAGGGTAGAGGGCGCGTCGCCCACCTGCTGCTCAACGGCCTGCCAGTACTCCGGCTCGGACGTGAACTGGTCGCAGGCCACCACGGCCCACTTGGTCATGTCCTGCTTCTTGGGCAGCAGGATATCAGCGGGATAAAAGCCCAGCTTTTCAAACTTGTTATTCATGTCGTTCCTCCTCGTTTGTGATAAAGGTGCGGTTCGTTCCGTAATGTACCTCCATGATACCATATATTTACCGGATAATGCAACGGTTTCCAAAAATTTTTAAGTCAATCTAACAAAATTTTTTGTATAGAACCACCGTCCGCTGCAAAAGCTATCCGCGCCAAGCTATTTTAGGGAGGTCACATTTTGAAGATCATTGATAAGATCGCGCTGGTGCTGATCGTCATCGGCGCGCTGAATTGGGGCAGCGTGGGCTTTTTCGGCTTCGACTGCGTGGCGTTTCTGTTCGGCGGCCAGATGGGCACCATCAGCCGCATCATCTACGCGCTGGTAGGCGTGGCGGGCCTGTGGGGCATCACCATGATCTTCCGGGACGACGGAAGCGAAAGCGAATAAATCAGACGGCAGGGCCTAGGCCCTGCCGTCTGATTTATTCGTTAAATAGGCTATGCCATAATGGCACAGACTCACCCCTCGTGATTACATCTCAGTCGTCAAAAATCTTACAGCTCGTCATGCAACTTGGGTACGGGCCTCCACAGGCTCTGCAACACTCCGGTTCCCCTAGTATCTCGTCTTGCGCCGAATAGTAATCAATATAGTCGTCCTCGCCTCCATAGTCTTCAACATCTACGGAATAGCCGCATTTAGTACAAACCAGCACCGTGTCATCGGCCTTTTTCATCAGGCCTCCGCATTCGCTGCACACATACGCCCCATACGGTTCAATACCATCGTCATCGTCCTCTGGCAGAACAGTTTGTTTACTCGATTCATCACTATCATCTGGTTGATTTGCTATCCAAATTATTGCACCCAAAGCAGCAACCGCTATCCCAGCCACTTTTCCAATTGCCAACAATGTGGCCTTCGACTTCTCTTTTCGGGCAATTATACATTTCCGGCAAAGTATATCTTCTGGATTTTGCAGGATTTCTCCGCAGTCTCTACACACGCCCTTAATATTTTCTTTTTCCAGGCTGTTTTCGTACCCGCATGTGCTGCAAGTATGCTTTACCGCATTTTCATCAAAGTCATCCTGTATATTCAAATATGCATCACAATTCCCGCAAAACCAAAATACACATTCACTGCCCGACTGTTTTATTGGAAATATATATCCGCAGTTCTTACATCGCCAAACTCGCTGTTTCCGGTCTACTCGCATCTCACTTTTTCTACAAACCGGGCAGAACGTTCGCCTATTTATATGACGAATATACTCATAAGTGACTTTCTCTTTTAAGCCCAAAGTTTTACACCCCTTCTCCTTTGCAATTTTGTCCCAGCCTAAATTTCCAACATCAGTTTTGCTATTACTTCCCGCCCAGCTTCTTCACCAGCTCCCCGTCGGGATCGACGTACATGGTCTGGTAGGTGGTATACACCACCATGCCGGGGCGGCTGGCGGCGGGCTTTTTCACGAACTTCACTGGCGTGTAGTCCACCGGCACCTTCGTGCTGCTCCGTGCCTGAGAGTAGTAGGCGGCCAGCACGGCGGCCTCGTGGATGCTCTGTTCGTCCGGCTCCGCGCCGTCGGTACACAGCAGCACATGGGATCCGTGAATTTTTTGCGTATGGAGCCAGATATCCCACTTCTGACCTTCTTTTGTGGTCAGCTTGTCGTTCTGGCGGTTGTTGCGGCCCACCAGAATACGCAGTCCCGCGGAGGAACGGAACTCACGGGGCTTGGAGGCCCGCTGGAAGCCGGGCTGCTTCTTTCCCCGCTGTCGGATGTAGCCGCCGTCGGTCAGCTCCGTACGGATGTCGTTGAAGTCCTGCTCGCTCTCCGCCTGCTGCAGCTCCTGCACCACGCTCTCCAGATACCGCAGTTCCTCCCGGCCCTTGGTCAGCTGCTCCGTCAGCATCTTTTCGGCGGTCTTGGCCTTGGCGTACTGCTTGAAGTACCGGGCGGCGTTCTCCTGCGGCGATAGGCGCACGTCTAGAGGGATATCCATGGCAGGACAACCCTCCTCAT
>CAVBAZ010000155.1:0-2339 GCA_963593515.1 Bacteroidaceae bacterium | reverse complement strand
TTCCATGCTGATTTTGATGCCAGCCCCCCTTGCCAACGATTTTGTTACACATACCCGGGGCGAAAAAAGTCTTGCATTTTCCCGTCGGTTGTTGTATCATAAGCGCGAACACAACTGGATCACTTGTCTTCGGGGCGGGGCGAAATTCCCCACCGGCGGTATAGTCCGCGAGCGAGCCTGCGGGTGAGCATGAACCGGCGCGATTCCGGTACCGACAGTATAGTCTGGATGAGAGAAGGCGTGTACGGCATTATTGTAATGCTCTTTTTTGATGCGTGCACCTTGGGAGACAATCGCTTCCAAGGGTGTTACACCATCAAAAAGGAGTCTTTTTTTATGACGCAAAAACAGAAAACCCATCACATCGCCGTGGCCGCCATGCTGTCTGCCGTGGCCGCCGTGCTCCAGTTCATCGAGTTCTCCGTGCCGCTGGTGCCCTCCTTCATCAAGCTGGATGTTTCCGACCTTCCGGCGCTGCTGGGCACCTTCTCCCTCGGCCCTGTATACGGCGTGGCCATTCAGCTGCTCAAGAACCTGCTTCACCTGCCCTTCGGCTCCAGCGCCGGTGTGGGCGAGCTGTCCAACTTCATTCTGGGCGCGGTGTTCGTGTTTGCCGCCGGCATGGTCTACAAGCGCAGCAAGAGCCGCAAAAGCGCGCTGATCGGCTCTCTGGTGGGTGCGGCGGCCATGGCGCTGGTAAGCCTTGCCACCAACTATTTCATCGTCTACCCCGCCTATGTGGTGCTGTTCAAGCTGCCGCTGGACGCCATCGTCGGCATGTACGAGGAAATTCTGGGCGGCGTGTCCCATATCCCCACCCAGAACGCGCTGTTCAATTGCCTGCTGGTGTTCAATGTGCCCTTCACCTTCGTCAAGGGCGTGCTGGATGTGGTGTTGTGCTTTGTCATCTACAAGCCCCTCAGTCCCTTGCTGCATAAATAAAATCACAAGAGAGCGCTTCGCCAGCTAACGGAGCGCTCTTTTGATTCGTCAACGGGACTTCCCTTTAACGCAAAACACCCGTCTAAACGCTCCGTCGGTTGCGTAAAGCGGCCCAGTTTGCTACCATGAGACCGGAGGTGATCCCATGGATCGAGAAATGTTGGGCAGATTCATCGCCCAGAGACGTAAGGAACGGAACCTGACCCAGCGAGAGCTGGCGGAGGCGCTGCATGTGACGGACAAGGCCGTCAGCAAATGGGAGCGCGGGCTTTCCCTCAATTAAGGATACTTCTACAACAACCCGAACTCACGCTTACAGGACACTTTGCAGAAAATCATATCTGACTGCCAAGAGACCATACCCGCCCGCATGGGCTGGGTATGGTCTCTTTTTGCTATCTGCGTTTCTTTTTGCTTTTTCCGTGAGGTAACTGCGGTCTTGACTTTCCTCGCTGGCTGATGGGGCTTTTCAAATATTTGGACAACTTGAGTATTTCAATCAGTGTAACAAACTGCTCTTTCGAGAGTAGGTCATAATCAATGCCGAACGTGGCAAGAAACGACCGGATTTGCTTTTCCTCGGAGCTGCCCTCAAAATGAATAGCTTTTGCAAGCTGCTCTTGCACGGAGGAAACGGACAACTCATCATCAGCCGTCAGAGTATCGGGTTTGTGCCCCTCACGAATGTCTGACAGAATTGCGTTCAAGTCGTTATAAACGAGGTGTCCGAAATATTCTTCTTCCTGTATCTGTGCTGCGTGCAACGTGTGTAGGTACAGATCATCAGCACTTTCGCCGTGTTCCATCAGAACCATTTGCCGGGTAGCTTCAAGAACGGTATTCATATCCTTGATCCGCATATCCGCGATGCGGTCAACGTAAATCTCGGCATCCATCATGAACCGGCGAAAATCTTTGTGGCAAATCAATTCAGACAGCAGTCGATGGTTGAACTTGCCGTCCCTTAATGCATCCACCGCATCATCACTCAGATGCAGAGCGTCCAACTCTGTGTTTGGGTGATTCTTGTTTTCTGTCCGGCATAGCAAATAGTCCGTGGACACGCCCAGCTTGTCCGCCAGCTTCGCAATGGCAAATGCGCTGATGTCCTTGTATTCGCCGCTTTCATATTTGCCGATGGCTGAACTGGAAAGCCCCGTCAGTTCTGCAAGCTGCTCCAACGTCAAATGCTTTTCTACCCGCAAATCTTTGATTCGCTCCGACGTATCAAGTTTTACCCGCATGGTATCCTCCCTTCATTTCTTATCCGTCCTATCCCTATCCATAAGCGTGGAAATCTGCGTTTTTCAGCGCGTTTTCCTACTTCTTGGATATACGGGAAAGGGCTATATTTTTCGCTAAAATGGTCTTGCAATCGCACCTGAACCTTGAAAATT
>CAVBAZ010000154.1:0-3854 GCA_963593515.1 Bacteroidaceae bacterium | reverse complement strand
GATATAAGGCCTGCAAGGCCAAGCTGCTGAAGAAGGGCTATACCTTCCTCAGCGGCTCCGACTGCGAGATCCTGCTGCCGCTGTACAAGGAGTACGGCGTGGAGATGTTCAAGATGCTGGACGCGGAGTATGCCTTGATCCTGTTCGACGGCGAGACGAAGCAGTTCATCGCCGCTCGCGATCCCATCGGCATCCGCCCGCTGTACTATGGCTACGACAAGAAGGGCGTGATCGTCTTTGCCAGCGAGCCGAAGAATCTGGTGGGCATGTGCGATAAGATCATGCCGTTCCCTCCGGGACATTACTACAAGGACGGCCAGTTCATCTGCTACGATGATATTGCCAAAGTGAAGCAGTTCTGCTACGACGATCTGGACACCGTGTGCGCCAACATCCACGACAAGCTGGTGGCCGGTGTGAAGAAGCGGCTGGTGGCCGACGCCAAGGTGGGCTTCTTGCTGTCCGGCGGTCTGGATTCCTCGCTGGTGTGCGCCATCGCCGCCCGCGAGAGCAAAACGCCCATCCGTACCTTTGCCATCGGCATGCGTGAGGACGCCATCGACCTGAAATACGCCCGTATCGTGGCTGACTACATCGGCAGCGACCATACCGAGGTCATCATGACCAAGGAGCAGGTGCTGGACTCCCTCGATTTCGTCATCAAGATGCTGGGCACCTTCGATATCACCACCATCCGGGCCAGCATGGGCATGTACCTGATGTGCAAGTGGATCCACGAGAACACCGACATCCGCGTGCTGCTGACCGGCGAGATCTCCGACGAGCTGTTCGGCTATAAGTACACTGACTTCGCGCCCTCGCCGGAGGCGTTTCAGGAGGAAGCGGAGAAGCGTATCCGGGAGCTTCATATGTATGATGTGCTCCGCGCCGACCGCTGCATCTCCGTCAACTCGCTGGAGGCCCGCGTACCCTTCGGCGATCTGGATTTTGTCCGCTATGTACTGGCCATCGACCCGGCCAAGAAGGTCAACATTTACAGCAAGGGCAAGTACCTGCTGCGCCACGCATTTGAAGGAGACTATCTGCCTTATGAGATTCTTTACCGGGAAAAGGCAGCTTTCTCCGACGCGGTGGGCCACTCCATGGTGGATCACCTGAAGGCCTTTGCCGAGGACTGCTATTCCGATGAGCAGTTCCAGCAGCGCCGCAAGCGCTTCTCCCATGCCCAGCCCTTTACCAAGGAATCCCTCCTTTACCGCGAGATATTTGAAAAATACTACCCCGGTCAGTCTGAGATGATCGTGGACTTCTGGATGCCCAACAAGAACTGGAAGGGCTGCGACGTCAACGACCCCTCAGCCCGTGTGCTGTCCAACTACGGCGCCAGCGGGCAATAAATCACAGGCACCGCCTGACGGGGCCCTATCCCCGTTACGGCGTTTCTTTCGCCATAATCTCTCCTCAAATAAGTACAGCACCGCATCTCCGTTTGGAAATGCGGTGCTGTGCTGTTTATTTCCGGGGAAAAGGGGCGTCCCCGTTGTGGTCAAACTCGTAATGCCATGTTCGTACAAGACCGGAGGGCGCGTCATGCTCCAGCAGGTCCATGGTGGACAGATGGCCGTCCTGATAGGTATAGACCTCCTGCTCAAAGGAGGTGAAGGAGCCGCTTCGCCGATCCAGCCGCAGGGCGGTGATGTACTCCGTAAGCCTGCCGTCCTGATACCGGCAGATGCTGATGCCGCACAGACGGTCGTCCGTATCCATGCGGAGTCCGATCTCGCGGTTTTCTCCCCGTAGGATGGCTTCCCGGTAATAGGGGCCATGCGTCAGGTCGCTGTATGGCCCGTCCACGACGATCAGCCGTCCCTGCGCATCAAAGCCATAGACAAAATCCGGCGGCGTTTTGCAGCGCGCCGGGCTTTTCAGCAGCCGCCCGCGATTGGCTCCGCCTACCACAAGGTCATAGACCGGACTGGGGCAGTAATACCCCCGCTGCAAGGTGACGCCGCCCCTGGCGTACTGCCATGCGGCTGCCTGCTCACGCAAGGCGCGGTACAGGGAGGGAAGGGTATCGTGATATTACGCAAGGAGATCGTTGATCTCTTGATAAATGCACTCATAGGCCAAGGTGCATCACCTCCTGATGGTATCAGTATACCGGTTATCTGTGCCCGGCGCAAGGCTTTTCTGAATGGGACAATGCTTTGCAAGGATATCCCCTTTACATATTATAGCGTTACACGGATGCAGAGTTTTTCACCTTCATATTCCGCTGAGATGTGTCCGCCCATTTTCTCTGTCAGCTGCCGGGCGATGGAAAGGCCCAATCCGGTGGAGCCGCTGGCGCTCTCCACGGTGAAAAAGCGGTCGAAGAGCCGTTCCGCCTGCACCCGGCCAAGCTTGTGGGCGTGATTGGTAAACGTCACCGTACCCTCCGACGTCAGATTTACGGTCAGATCGCCGTCGGAGTATTTGGCGGCGTTGCTGAGAATATTGCCGAACACCCGCCGCAGCGCGGCGGCGTCCAGCGTCCGGATCACCGGTTGCTCCGGCATCTGAATGACCGGCGCAATGCCTCGTCCGGAGAACACGCCGTAAAACCCCGCAAGGCTTTGCTCCAAGATGTCGTTTACGCTGACCGGCTCGCGGTTCAGCGCGTCCGGCGCGGAGGTGACAACGGAGTATTGCAGCAGCTCCTCCGTCAGGGCGCGCATGGTCTCCGTGCGCTCACGGATCACCGCCAGATAGCGGCGGCTGTTTTCTGAGTGCGGCTCCTGCTCCAGCAGATCGAGATAGCCGCAGATGGCCGTCAACGGCGTGCGCAGATCGTGGGAGACATTGGTGACGGCGGCTTTCAGCTGTGCGTCACCGTTCTGCAGCCGCAGGCGCTCTCTGCGGAGCGCCCGAAGCTGCGTATTGATCCAGGCGGCCAGCGCCCGGACGGCCCGGTCACCGGTGGAAATGGCAATCAGTGTATTGGTGTCCGTTTGCAGCTTTTCCTCCAGTTCATCGGCCACCTCGCGGATAGCGCGGCGCAGGGACAGCAGATACACCACCAGCGCCAGCACGGCCAGTGCCAGCACAGCGACAGCCACGATCCACCAGATCATCATGATCGACTCCTTACTTTAAGTCTTTGCGCTTGAAAACCGCCACACCGATGGCGCTGACCAGCAGTGTGATGCCTACGGAGGCGCACAGGGAAACGACCGGATGGGTCAGCTCCTGATTGGCCAGCAGGATCGACTGTCCGGTGGGCAGCGCGTCTACGGCGAATTGGTACACGATCCGCAGCGTACCGGAGATGTAGTAGGGGTTGGGCTCCGGCTCACCGATCTCAAAGCCGTTTTCCGTCATGACGGCGGCTGAGGTCGTTTCCGGTTCGCACAGGGCGTTATAGAAGCTGCTGCCCAGAAGGAGCAGAGCGAACGCCAGCAGGATGGCCGCCACACCGGACACGGCGCGGTTGGGAATCAGCAGGCACAGCAGCGTCAGGATGGCGGCCTCGGTCATGGTCAGCAGCAGAATGGCGGCGGCAGTCAGCAGCAGCGTACCTGTCGGCGCGGCAAACTAGCCGAATTTAACGACGCCGATCACCACGCTGGCCGCCCACGCCAGCAAAATGGCGAAGCAGCCGATGACAGCGGTAATCAGATAAGCGCCGTACACCTTACCGCGGGAATGACCGGCGATCAGCTTATTGCGCATGGTGCCGTCCTGATACTCGACCCCCAGAAATAGCCCGATGAAGGCCGCGTGCAGGATAGGGAGGAAGGGGAGCAGCTGCAAAAACGCGGCGTCCAGCGTGCTCATGTTTTCGTTATCCGTACTGAGCCGTGGCTGGACACCGAAGGTGAAGCCCACCAAGTCCTGCAATGCCTGTTCTCTCA
>CAVBAZ010000153.1:0-2737 GCA_963593515.1 Bacteroidaceae bacterium | reverse complement strand
CAGTGTCCCCGCCACGATGCACTATTTCTTTGTTGACGCCGCGGGCCGGACGGTAGTCTTGGAAGCGGCTGTCCGGCGATCCCAGTGCGCCGCATTTGACGCAAAGCGGCGTGCTCCCGGCATCCTATGCGCCCTATGACCGCTTTGTGCGGCTGGCCGTGCTGAAAGCCCTGAACCACGACGGTCAATGGATGGACGACGGACAGATGCTGCCGCTGGGCAGCGGGCTGATCTGCACCGTGTTCGAGCCCCGCAGCCGGGGTGTTTACCACTACCGCAGATTGGACGCGGCAGGGATGCCGGCAGGCAGCAGCGACGGCTACACCCAGTACACGGTGATGTACGACCTGCACCGGCGCGAGCTGTACCTTCAGCCCTACAACGCTACTGCGTGGACACGGGTAGCGCTGCAGGACTGTTCCTCCGCAAGAGCCGAGCATCATCCGGTGAGCCGCGACGCGCTGGGCGGCGTGATAGACAGCCGTGAGCTTTTGCACCGGTAAAATGGGCAATTTTCAAAATATAAGAAAAAAATACCGCCAAGAGTGAAACCTTTGGCGGTATTTTTGCGTCTATATACTAGGACTATTTTTCAGCACTTGCCTTTCAGGGCATTGACGGCGGCACGCAGCGCATCCACATTTTCCTGCTTCGTGGCCCAGCTGCCGCAGAAACGGACGCCGGAGTGGGTCTCATCCACCCGCGTCCAATACTCATAGCCGAACTCCTTACCCAGAATGGCCAGCTCCTCGTCGGGAATGATGGGATACTGCTGGTTGGTGGGAGAATCGAACAGCAGCGGATAGCCGTTGGAGACGAAAATATCCCGGATCTGGAAAGCCATATCGATGGCGTTGCGTGCGATCTTGAAGTACAGATCGTCGGTGAACAGGGTGTCGAACTGGATACCCAGCAGACGGCCCTTGGCCAGCATGCCGCCCCGCTGCTTCATCATGAAGCGGAAGTCCTTCTTCAACGCCGGGTTCATAATGACCACAGCCTCGCCAAACAGCGCACCCACCTTGGTGCCGCCGATGTAAAACACATCGCACAGACGGGCCAGCTCCGGCAGGGTGATGTCGTTGGCGTCGCACACCAGCCCGTAGCCCAGACGTGCGCCGTCGATAAACAACGGCAGACCGTAGGCGCGGCAGATATCGTAGATGGCGGTCAGCTCGGCCTTGTTGTACAGCATGCCGGTCTCGGTGGGCTGGGAGATGTAGACCATGCCGGGCTGGACGATATGCTCGGTGGATTCATCGTGCTTGTGCCACTCTACATAGTCGGCGATCTGCTGGGCAGTGATCTTGCCGTCATCGGTGGGCAGGGTGATGACCTTGTGGCCGGTGGACTCGATGGCGCCGGTCTCGTGGCAGTTAATGTGGCCGCTGACGGCGGACAGCACGCCCTGCCAGGGACGCAGGATAGCGGCGATGACAGTGGTATTGGTCTGGGTGCCGCCCACAAGGAAATGCACATCGGCATCAGGCGCGTGGCAGGCGGCCTTAATCTTCTCGCGGGCCGCGGTGCAGATCTCATCCTCGCTGTAACCGATGGTCTGCATCATATTGGTCTGGGCCAGACGCTCCATAATGGCGCTGTGGGCGCCCTCCAGATAGTCACTATTGAAATAGATCATGACGGACACTCCTTTGCAACGTTTTCCTGACGCTATTCTATCTCATTTGACCCACCAAGTAAAGGGAAATTTCCGATACAGCTTGCAAATCCCGACGCAATCTGCTACAATAGCAAAGATGACAAGGAGGCTTGTTAGATGAACAATTCAAGAAACGATAATTACCGCGACTATCCCGAGGGCGGCAAGCGCGTCAGCGGTGGCCAGCGCAGCGCCGGTCAGCGCAGCGGCGGCCAACGCAGCGGCGGCCAGCGCAGCGAGGGACAGCCCCGCCGCAGAAGAAGGAGAAAAAAGAGCAAGGCTTTATACTATGTGATCCTGCTGGTGCTGGTGGGGATTCTGGTGTTCTCCGCCGTGAAGATCATCAGCTACTTCAAAGAGCAGGCCGCAGCGGCCGACGCGCAGAACGGCGTGATCTCCGACTACACAAAGCCAAGCAGCGATCAGGACAGCACCGACACTCCTGATAACGACGGCGACGATAAAAACAACGACGCCACCCCGACAAAGAAGGACAAAGACTCGATCGATGTGGATTTTGACAAGCTGTGCGCCGACTATCCCGATGTGGTGGGTTATATCTACGCGGCGGACACGAAGATCCAGCATGCGATCCAGTACGGTAAGGGCAATGAGTATTACCTGACCCATGACCTGTATGGCAATACCAACAGCAACGGCAGTATCTTCATTGAACAGGTCAACAGCAGCAGCTTCTCCGACAACAACACCATCATCTACGGTCACAACATGAAGACCGGTATGATGTTTGCCGGTCTGCGGAACTACCACACGGATAAGGGCTACTATTCCGCCCATCCGTACATGTATATCTACACGCCTTCCCAGAACTACAAGCTGCAGCTGTTCGCGGGCTTCGTCTGCGAGCATGACGACGAGGTCTACAACACCTCCCTGACGCAGTCCCAGCTGGAGGCGATGGCCGCGAAGTCCGACTTCAAGTCCAGCTACGGCATCCCCACCGGAAAGACGGTGACGTTGTCCACCTGCTCCTATGAGTTCTCCGACGCCCGTTATGTGGTCGTTGGCGAACTGATCCCCATTGATTGACAAAATACAAGGAAGAAGCGCCTGTGC
>CAVBAZ010000152.1:0-2393 GCA_963593515.1 Bacteroidaceae bacterium | reverse complement strand
TTCTAAGCTGATTTTGGATGCCAGCCCCCCTTGCCAACGATTTTGTTACACATACCTCCCAAAACTCCCCCTTGCAAAATACCGTCGCGTATGCTATCATAAAATTGTACATAAGAAAACTCATATAGCCGTGCCGCGACGGGGTACGGCGTTTCTACGGCGTCACCGGTGACGCCACTATGAGTGCTTTGCCGCAATGGGCGGCGGGGCGCTCATTTTATTTTGCCTGAAAAGAGGGATCGTTCCATGACACAGGTCTTGAAGGGCCATATCGTTCACGCCCCGGCGCTGGGCCGGATGGACATTACAGAAAACGGCTTTCTGGTGCTGGAGGACGGCGTGATCGCCGGGGTCTATCACACGCTGCCGGACTGCTACGCTCACGCCCCGCTGCGAGACTTCGGCGACAAGCTTATCATGCAGTCCTTCGCCGACATGCACCTCCACGCGCCACAGTACCCCATGCTGGGCATGGGCATGGATCTGCCGCTGCTGGACTGGCTGAATACCTACACATTTCCCACCGAGTCCCGGTTCGCCGATCTGGACTATGCCAGCCGCACCTATCAGCGGCTGGCCAGCGACCTTATCACCAACGGCACCACCCGCGTGGCCATGTTCTCCTCCCTGCACACCGAGGCAACATGGGTGCTGATGGAGGAGCTGGAAAAGGCGGGTGTTACCGGCTATGTGGGCAAGGTGAACATGGATCGTAACGGCCTGCCCGGCGTGCTGCAGGAGACCACGGAGGAGTCCGTCCGGGAGACGCTGCGCTGGCTGGAGGGCTGCCATTTTGAGCATGTGAAGCCCATCCTCACGCCCCGATTTACCCCCAGCTGCACCGACGAGTTGATGGCGGCGCTGGGCCGCATTGCCGAGGAAAAGGGCCTGTACGTCCAATCCCACCTGTCCGAGAGCATGGGCGAGATCCAGTGGGTGCAGGAGCTGCACCCGGAGTGCCAGCGCTACTGGGAGACCTACGACAAGTACGGCCTGTGGAAGGATCACACCCTGATGGCCCACTGTGTCCACTCCGACGAGGTGGAGCGCAAGGCCATCAAGGATGCCAACGTGGTGGTGGTTCACTGCGGCGACTCCAACGTGAACATCTGCTCCGGCGTGTGTCCGGTGCGGCGGATGCTGGACGAGGGCATCTGGGTCACGCTTGGCAGCGACATTGCCGGCGGCGCGCAGCTGCCCATGTACAAGGTCATCGCCATGTCCATCCGCACCTCCAAGGTGCGCCGCATCAGTGACGACTGGCACACCGACTTCCTGACGGTGGGCGAGGGCTACTATCTGGGCACCACCTCCGGCCACAAGTACTTCGGCGCGGGCGAGGGCTTCGCCGTGGGCGACAAGCTCCACGCCATCGTGGTGGACGACGCCGATTTCCCGGAGGCCAGCCATCCCCTCAGCGTGGAGGAGCGGTTCGAGCGGATCATCTACATGACCCACCGCCACAACATCGTGTCCGTCTGGTCGGACGGCCGTGAAGTGGTAAAGCGGTAAGGGGGAGCGAGCCGAGCGCCGCCAGTGGCGGATGAAGCAAGGTGAGCGAGTGGCAGCGGTCAAAATTTCAAGCGTCCGCCGTAAGGCAGCGCAGAAATTTTGGGGACCGCAACAGGAAATTCGCTCTCTCGTAGTACGGTGGAAATCCAGATGGATTCTACGGCGGCATAGCCGCCGAGATCGGGACTAAAAATATGCCACTGGCATATTTTTTAACGCCCCGACATCGGTCACTGTCTCGGAATGACAGGAATGTGCGGCGGGGTGTGGTCACCCCGCCCTACGGCAGACCACCGATAGAATTTTGTAGGGCGGCATGACCACATGCCGCCGCGAACAGCGCAGGAGCTCCTTCCGCCACACAGTGAAAAGTGGGCCGCCGGAGGCCGTTCTAAAACAAAAAAAGAAGGTCAGATGCAACGCATCCGACCTTCTTTTTTTGTTTGCTTCAGTTCTGCCGTACAAAGATCATGTTCTCCATCAGGTCGATCTTCTCGATGGTGCCCACCACAGCGGTGGGAACGCCCAGGATATCGCTGAATACCAGCGTATCGCCCTCGACCTTCATGGAGGCCACATTCTTGCAGACTTCCTTCTTCTCGTCACCCTTCAGGGTGTAAACAGTGGAAAGGCACATGGTTCTTATTCTCCCTTCAGAAGCTTCAGGGCCTCGTCCAGCTTTTCGTTGCCCAGATTGAAATCCAGGATCGCGTCATGGATCAGCTGAGCGGCCTCGTCATCCATGCTGTGGGCCAGCTCGTGCAGCTCCTCGGCGTGGTGGCGGTTGTGCTGTACCATATAGGCCAGCAGCGCCAGCGCCTCCTCCGGGGAGTGGTGCTGATGCTCGTGGCAATGCTCGTGATCGTGGTCATGGGTGTGGC
>CAVBAZ010000151.1:0-10013 GCA_963593515.1 Bacteroidaceae bacterium | reverse complement strand
GTGGTCCGCCATCTTCGCCACGGTGGTAGTGGTGTTTCCTCTGATGTACCGCACTGTTCGCGGCGCGTTCGAGGCTTTTGACGAGACGCTGGCCTACGCCGGACAGACATTGGGCCTGTCCAACACCTACATCTTCTGGCACATCCGCATGCCCTACTGCCGTCAGGGCGTGCTGGCGGGCGCGGTGCTGGCCTTTGCCCGCGCCTTGGGCGAGTACGGCGCGACAAGCATGATCGCCGGTTATACCCCCGGCAAGACCGCCACCGTGTCCACCACCGTTTATCAGCTGTGGCAGATCAACAACGACGCCCTGGCCCTGAAATGGGTGCTGGTGAACATCGGCATCTCCGCCGTGATATTGCTGATAGTGAACATGCTGGAAAAGAAAAACCTGCTGGCCGCTTCCGGCCGTGGAAGGAGGCAAGCCGCATGAGCCTGATCGTAGATATCGAAAAGAAGCTGGGCAGCTTCACCCTGCGCTCCAAGTTCGAGACGGACAAGGGCACCATGGCCCTGCTGGGCGCCTCCGGCTGCGGCAAGAGCGTGACCTTGAAGTGCATCGCCGGTATCATGACCCCCGATAAGGGCCGCATCGTGCTGGACGGCGAGACGCTGTTCGATAGTGACCAGCACATCGACCTGACGCCCCAGCAGCGGCGGGTTGGCTATCTCTTCCAGCAGTACGCTCTGTTCCCCAACATGACCGTGGCCCAGAATATCCAGTGCGGCATCCGCACCGGCAGCCGCGCCGAGAAGCAGCAGCGGGCGGCAGAGCAGCTCCGCCGCTTCCAGCTGGAGGGATTGGAGAAGAAATACCCCGCCCAGCTCTCCGGCGGACAGCAGCAGCGTGTGGCGCTAGCCCGTATTCTGGCGTCAGAGCCCCGGGCCATCCTGCTGGACGAACCGTTTTCCGCGCTGGACAGCTTCCTCAAGTGGAACCTCGAGCTTGAGTTGGCCGATCTGCTGGCCGGTTTCGGCGGCCCGATCCTGTGGGTCAGCCACGATCTGGGCGAGTGCTACCGCAACTGCAAAACCGTCTGCGTGATGGAGAACGGCGTCTCCTCCCCTGTGACGGACATGAAAACGCTGGTGCAGCATCCCGCCACGCAGGGCGCCGCCCGACTGACAGGCTGCCGCAACTTCCTGCCCGCCCGGCGCTGCGCCGACGGCGTCCGCATTGACGGCTGGGACATCACCCTGCCGTTGAAGGCCGAAGCGGAGCAGGCCACCGTAGCCATCCCCGACAGCGCCATCGCTCTGGGAGACGGCCCCTACACCGCCCGCGTTTTCCGGATCATTCAGGATCTGGAGACCTCGGTGATGCTGCTCCAGCCGGAGCACGCACCGGACGCGGCGCTGATCCGCGCCTCCGCCGCGGATATCGGGGCGGCCACGCCGGGAGAAGCAATCGCTTTCCGACTTCAGGCGGAGAAATGCCTGTGCTACTGACAGAATAATACCGCGCCGCCGCAGGAATTTCCTGCGGCGGCGTTTTTTCCTCGTGGACGGTTTTTGTGGGATTTTCTCCCTTTTTGTTCCAATTTTTTCACGAAATAGTCCTTTAGACTGATAAAGAAAAATGATAAAACAACGAAAATTGATAAAACTGATGAACAATTCTCTTGCTTATTTGGTAAGAATCAGCTATAATAGGTGACGGCAATACTATTTTGCCTGTGAGGAAGAGGACGGCGGCGGCAGGGCCGCCGCGGTTATGAGTTAGAATCGTGGAAGTAAAGAAAAATGTACGTCCTCTGTGGACACGGGACTTTACGATCATTACGCTGGGCAGCGTCGTCTCCATGCTGGGCAACAGCATGTCGGGCTTTGCGCTGAGTTTGCTGGTGCTGGACTACACCCAGTCCAGCATGCTGTACGCCATCTATATCGCCACCTTTACGGTGCCGCAGATCGTGATGCCCATTTTCTCCGGCGCGATTTTAGATCGCTTCTCCCGAAAGAAAACGATCTATACGCTGGATTTCATTTCATCGGGGCTCTATCTCGGGGCGGCGCTGATCCTCAGCCGCGGATGGTTCAGCTTTCCGGTGCTGGCGGTGGGATGCTTCGTTATCGGCTCCATCAACAGCATATACATGGTAGCATACGACAGCTTTTATCCGCTGCTTATCACCGAGGGGAACTACTCCAAGGCCTACTCCATCGCCAGCGTGCTGGAAACGCTGGCAGCCGTGATGATCCCGGTGGCTACATTCATTTATAATAAGGTGGGCATCGCGCCGCTGCTGGCGGGCAATGCCGTGTGCTTCCTGATCGCGGCCATCGCGGAGACCCAGATCCGGGCGGAAGAGAAATATATCGAGCAGCAGAAGCAGAACCTGACCGCGCAGCAAAGCTCCGGTCGGCGGCTGCTGCTGGATATCAAAGAGGGTTTCCTGTACCTGTCCGGCGAAAAGGGCCTGCTGGCAGTGGCGGCGTATTTCACATTCAGCTGTCTGGCCAGCGGCGCGTCGCAGGTCATCACGCTGCCCTACTTCAAGGGCACGTTTGAAAACGGCGAGTATGTCTACATGCTGGTGTGGGGCATGGCGCTGGTGGGCCGCGCAATGGGCGGTCTGCTCCACTATAAGGTACAACTCCCCACAAAATACAAATATACCATTGCACTGATCGTATACGTCACCATCTCTCTGGCGGAGGGCGTCTATCTCTATATGCCCGTTCCCGTCATGATCGTCCTGTGCTTCTTCAACGGCGTGCTGGGCGTGACCAGCTATACGATCCGCATTTCCGCCACACAGAGCTATGTGCCGGACGAGAAAAAGGGACGCTTTAATGGCGCGTTCAATATGCTGAACACCACCGGAAGCCTGACCGGCCAGCTGGCGGCAGGCGCACTGACAACTGTGCTGATGCCGCGCACGGTGCTGACCGGCTTCATGATGGTAACGGCCGTTGCGGCGGTAGTATTCATCGGCGGGAACCGCGCGGCGGTCAGCGCCATTTACAACCGCCAGCAATAGCAATACGGCAAACCGTCAGCCTGACCGCACAGGCTGTGCAACACAACAAGGAGGAACCGACCATGAAATTTTCAGAGATGCCTTATCAGCGCCCTGATACGGAGGCAGTCAAGCAGCAGATGGCCGCTTTGACCCAGCGGCTGGAGCACGCGGCGTCCTATGAGGAGGCGCGGCAGGCCTTTCTGGATCAGCAGGCAGCGTCCCGCTCTATCGATACGCAGGCGACGCTGGCATCCGTCCGCCACTCCATCGACACCCGCGACGCTTTCTATGACGCGGAGGAGAAGTTCTGGAACACCTTCGGGCCAGAGCTGGAGGAGTATGAACAGGCATGGAAGGCCGCTATGCTGGCTTCCCCGTTCCGCAAGGACTTTACCGCCGAATTCGGCGATCTGATGTTCCTGAATACCGAGATCGCCCGCAAGAGCTTTTCCCCGGAGATCATTCCGGAAATGCAGCAGGAGAACGAGCTGACCCAGGAGTACGCAAAGCTGCTGGCCTCGGCGCAGATCCCCTTTGAGGGCAAGGTCTACACCCTGTCCCAGCTGCAGCCCATGAAAACGGATCTTGACGACGCGCGCCGTCTGGCGGCGTGGAAGGCTGACGCCCAGTGGTCCATGGAGCACGCCGAGGAGCTGGACACTCTGTACGACAAGCTGGTTCACCTGCGGGACGCCATGGGCAAGAAGCTGGGCTATGAGGGCTATACCACGCTGGGCTACTACCGCATGACCCGCAACTGCTACACCAAGGAGGATGTGGAGAAGTTCCGCGCCGCCGTGCAGAAGTATCTGGTGCCGGTGGCCGACAAGATCTACCGCAAGCAGGCGGAGCGGCTGGGCAAGAGCTATCCCCTGAGCTTTGCGGACGCGGCGCTGGAGTTCCGTTCCGGCAATCCCCGTCCCGTTGGCACGCCCGACGACATTCTGGCGCAGGGCATGAAGTTCTACGGCGAGCTGTCTCCGGAGACGAAGGAATTTTTCCGCACCATGCTGGACAACGAACTGCTGGATGTGCTGAGCACCGAGGGCAAGCAGGCCGGCGGCTACTGCACCAGTCTGGGCGATTACGAGGTCCCCTTCATTTTCGCCAATTTCAACGGCACCCAGCACGATGTGGAGGTGGTGACCCACGAAGCCGGTCACGCCTTTGCCAGCTGGACCAACCGCAAGCGCATCCCCATCAGCTATATCTGGCCCACCATGGAAGCCTGCGAGGTACATTCCATGAGCATGGAGTTCTTTGCGTGGCCGTGGGCCGAGGGCTTCTTCGGCCCGGATACCCGCAAGTTCCTGTACAGCCATCTGGCCGGTGCGCTGACGTTCATTCCCTACGGCACCATGGTGGATCACTTCCAGCATATCGTCTATGAGAAGCCCGACATGACGCCGGCGGAGCGCAATGCCGCCTGGAAAGAGCTGACCGCGATCTATACGCCCTGGCTCAACATGAACGACAGCGACCTGCCCTTCTATACCGAGGGCCGCCGCTGGCAGCGCCAGACCCACATCTACGCCTCCCCCTTCTACTACATCGACTACTGCCTGGCACAGACCGTGTCGCTGGAGTTCTGGGCCATGATCCAGAAGGATCAGGCCGATGCGTGGAAGCACTATATGGCCTACACCGTGCAGGGCGGCAGCCGCACCTTTACCGAGCTGCTGAAGAACGCCGGTCTGGAAAGCCCCTTTGACGAAAACTGCCTGCGGGGCGTGTGCGCCGCGGCGGAAAAGTGGCTGGATGATTACGATATGACCGGCATCCTGTAATGGCCGAGGAAAAGAAGCGGCGGGGACGCCGCGACCATCTCAACGATTTCTACCGCGATGTATCCGGCAACTATATCTATACCGGCGCGTGCTATGTCTGCACCGGCGGGCCGCAGGCGCGTACCGCGCTGCTGCGGCGGCTGTGGCTGATGACCGTCGTAATGGCGATCGCGGTGGTGGCCGGAGGCTGTATCTCCGCGCCGGGCGTCGGGCGGTGCTTCTATGTGCTGCTGCCCTATGCCGCGCAGATCGGCGTCACCGGCAGCATCGTGTGGGCCATGACACGCTGGCAGGTAAGAGAGTACCCCATGCGTGCCTATGTCTACCAGGCGACGGTAAAGGCCCTGCCGGGCCGCTGTCTGGCCGGGGCCGTACTGGCCGGAGCCGGACTGATCGCCGAGACGGTGTACCTGCTGCTCTCCGGCAGCGGCGGACGCGGCGCGGCAGCGGCAGTCTATCTGCTGCTTCAGGCATGCGTTCTTGTGCTGGCGCTGCTGGCACGCCGCAGCGTGCTGCAAAGTCAATGGCAGCCAGCGGAGGGCAGCAACGGCCTGACAACTGAATAAGGGAGACTGCCGCCTTTCCGGCACGGAAAAGCGCCCTGAATCGTGCGCTTTCCGGCAAACGACAGTCTCATAAATGGGGGTACCCCCATTTCCTGCGCGCGAAGCGCGCAGGAGCATTGTGTGTGCTCTACGGGCATATGCCCGTTGTTGCAAATATTAAAAAGGAGTATGATTTATGAAAAAAACACTCGCGCTGATCCTGGCTCTGATCATGTGTGTCAGCCTGTTTACCGCCTGCGGTAACGGCAGCAACAACGATCAGCCGGATTCGACCACCAAGACTCTTGTGGTCGGCACGCAGAACTTCGACGGTAAGTTCTCTCCCTTCTTCTACACCAACGATTATGAAAACCAGGTCATGAGCATGGTTTTCGACGCCCTGCTGGGCACCGACCGTGAAGGCGCCGTGGTGCTGAAGGGCATCGAGGGCGACGTTCGTCCCTACAACGGCACCGACTATACATACACCGGCATTGCCGACTGTGATATCGTCGAGAACGCCGACGGCACCGTGGACTACAACATCACCATGAAAGAGGGCGTGAAGTTCTCTGACGGTACCGAGATGACCATCGATGACGTTATCTTCTCTTACTACGTCCTGCTGGATCCCACCTATGACGGTGTGTCCACCCTGTACTCCATCCCCATCAAGGGTCTGGAGGCTTACCGTTCCGGTATGGATTCCCGCATGAACCTGATCCTGGCTGCCGGTCCTGACGGCTACACCGCCACCGACTACTTCACCGAGGATCAGTACAACACCTTCTGGGCTGCCTTCAACGCCGCTGGCGAGAAGTTCGCTCAGGAGATCGTGGATTACTGTGTGGCCGCCGGCTACGCTGCTGACTCCAACGATGTCGCCACCGGCGCTGCCGCCTGGGGCTTCGACGGTCTGGCTGCCGATGCTACCGCTGCTGATTTCTGGAACGCCATCGTGGCCGCTTACGGCTATGACATCTCCGACGACGGCATCAACGCCGAGAGCGCCGGCACCAGCATCTCCGCTCTGATCGAGGCCGAGATCGGTGACACCTTCTCCGACTACACCGTCGGCGTGCAGACCGGTGAGTCCGCCGCCAACGTCTCCGGTATCGTCAAGACCGGCGACTACTCCATGACCGTCACCCTGACCGAGGTCAGCGCCAGCGCGATCTATCAGATCCCCGTGACCGTCTGCCCCATGCACTACTACGGCGAGACCGAGAAGTACGATTACGACAACAACATGTTTGGCTTTGACAAGGGCGACCTGTCCCACGTCAAGTCCGTCACCTCCGCTCCTGTCGGCTCCGGCCCCTACACCTTCGAGAGCTACGCCAACGGCGCTGTGACTCTGCAGAAGAACGCCGGTTACTGGAAGGGCGAGCCCAAGATCGACACCATCATCTGGCGCGAGATGCAGGATGTGGATAAGATCCCCGGCGTCGTTTCCGGTACCATCGATGTCACCGATCCCTCCTACTCTTCCGAGGCTGCTGAGCAGATCAAGAAGGCCAACTCCAACGGCGAGATCTCCGGTGACGTGCTGCAGACCGACCTGGTCGCCAACCTGGGCTATGGCTACGTCGGCTTCAACGCCAACCGCGTGAAGGTCGGCAACGGCAATGGCGGCGACGAGGCCTCCAAGAACCTGCGTAAGGCTATCGCTACCGTGATCGCTGTTTACCGTGATGTGGCTGTCGACTCCTACTATGGTGAGTTCGCCAACGTCATCAACTACCCCATCTCCGATACCTCCTGGGCCGCTCCCCGTGTCACTGACGAGGGCTACAAGGTCGCCTTCTCCGTTGACGTGAACGGCAACGACATCTACACCGAGGGCATGACCGCTGACGAGCGTTACGCCGCCGCCAAGCAGGCCGCTCTGGGCTACTTCGAGGCTGCCGGCTACACCGTCACCGACGGCAAGATCACTGCTGCTCCTGCTAACGCTCCCATGGACGCTGAGGTCATGGTGGGCGGCGGCGGTACCGGCGACCACCCCTCCTTCATGGATCTGACTCTGGCCTCCGAGGCTCTGAAGGAGCTCGGCTTCAACCTGATCGTCACCGATATGTCCAACTTCTCCGAGATGACCAACGCTGTCAACTCCGGCAACGCGGATATGTTTGCCATGGCATGGCAGGCCACTCCCGATCCCGATATGTATCAGATCTATCACAGCAACGGCGGCTCCAACGAGAAGTCCTACTGGATCAAGGACGCTGAGCTGGATGACCTGATCATGCAGGCCCGCCAGTCCACCGACCAGACCTATCGTAAGACCCTGTACAAGGAGTGCCTGGATATCGTTGCTGACTGGGCTGTCGAGATCCCCATCTACCAGCGTCAGAACTGCGTCATCTTCTCCGCCCAGCGTGTGGATCTGGACACCGTGACGCCTGACATCACCACCTACTGGTCCTGGTACAACGATCTGGAGCTGCTGGACGTTAAGTAAGCTTCGATCCTCTACATCTGTTTTTTCCTTAAAGGCTCTGGCCTTTAAGATGGGTACCCTGCGGCTGAAAAGCCGCAGGGTATCCTATCCCCAGACTCTCTGCGTATGAGTCAGGCGGTTCGACGTCCATGCCGGAACGACTGCCTGATACGCAAAGACCCGTCATCATTACGCAGTACCATATCAAACGAGGGCGGCCATCCCCTGCGCAGGGCATGGCCGGCTGAAAACGGAGGGATCATATGCGCAAATTTTTAGTCAAACGCACGCTGCTGTCAATTCTGATCTTGTTCTTCGTGACATTCATCATCTATGTGCTGATGCGGTGTCTCCCCGCTTCTTATGTGGAAACGATGGCGCGGCAGCTGTCCCAGGCGCCCGGCTCCAAGCCCTATGAGGAGTGGCTGGCACAGCTGAACGCGCAATACGGTCTGGATCTGGATCTGATCCCCGGCTTCTTTGTACAGCTGAAAAACCTTGTTACCGGCAACTTCGGCGACAGCTGGAAGTATACGGTACCCGTGCTGCAAAAGTTCAACGAGGTCATTTGGGTGTCCTTCATCATGGGCGCCATCTCCCTTGTGTTTGAACTGCTGATCGCGGTGCCTCTGGGCATCGTGGCTGCCACCAAGCAGTACAGCGTGACTGACTATACCGTCACCACTATCGCCCTGCTGGGTATGTCCCTGCCTACCTTCTTCTTCGCCACGCTGCTGAAGCTGGTGTTCTCCGTGAAGCTGGGCTGGTTCGATCTGGTGGGCCTGACAGGACGTGACTTCAACACACTGAGCGCCTTCGGCCAGCTGCTGGATATGGCAAAGCATCTGGTGCTGCCCATCGTGACGCTGGTGTTCATCTCCATCGGCCCGTGGATGCGCTACGTCCGCACCAACATGCTGGAGGTGCTGAACGCCGACTACATCCGTACCGCCCGCGCCAAGGGCCTGTCGGAAAAGAAGGTCATTTATCACCACGCATTCCGCAACACGCTGATCCCGCTGGTCACCTTCATCGGCGGCAGCCTGCCCGGCCTGTTCGCCGGCGCCCTGATCACCGAGACGCTGTTTGCCATCCCCGGTATCGGTTACATCTCCTATAATGCCATGGTGGCCGGTGATATTCCGTTCTCCATGTTCTACATGACGTTTTTGGCGATCCTGACCCTGTTGGGCAACCTGATCTCCGACATTCTGTACGCCGTGGTCGACCCGCGGGTACGCATCGCTTGAGAAAGGAGGACGTGAAGCATGAGTTATTTCGACGATAAGAAGGATAAGGATGTCTCCAGCCCCGGCCATGGGCAGGGAATGCCCGGCACCGATGCCCGCCGCCGCTCCTACGAGCTGAACGAGAAGTACGCAGGCAAGGACAACACGCCCTCCGAGGACAACACCCCTCACGAGGATTACTCTCTGAGCGACGACCGCCGCGTCAAGGTCCTGTCGCCCGGCACGCTGGTAGCCAAGCGGTTCTTCCGCAACCGGCTGGCCGTGGTGGGCCTGACCATTCTGGCCGTTATGTTCATCTTCTCCTTTATCGGCGGTCTTGTCAGCCCCTACGGACAGGATCAGGTATTCTACCGCGACGATATCCAGATGAAGGAATACGCCGCCATGTCCGAAAATACCGAATACCGCTATCTGGTGGCGGACGGACAGGAGTTCGGCGCCGTTCTGCAGGCGCAGCTGACGCTGCACATGGGCAAGAACGAGGAATTTACCTACAAGGGCACCACCTATACCGTCACGGAGGAGGGCGACAGCCTGTATTCCGTGTCGCAGGGCGACACGCTGCTGGCAGTGGCCTATAAGGACGTTGTCAACCCCAGCGTCACCGGTGAGACCTTCAGCTTCAACTTCACCTTCAACGCTCTGAAGGCCCACGTCAACGGTGAGCCGGAGTTCACCGCCGACGGCAAGACCTACGCCATGGACGACGGCAGCGTTATGCTGGACGGCGAGGAGATCGCCTACATCAGCCGCTACGTGATCCAGTCCAAGGTGGCCGGCACCGTGATCTCCAAGGAGTTCAAGGAGCGCGTCATCGAGGCCGTGGACAAGGGCGAAACGAAGATCGAATACACCAATGAGAACGGCGAGGTCCGCGAGATCGAGCTGTCCTATAACCCCGCCAAGTACCAGTGGTCCATCAAGGAGGGTACGTCCACCCGCGTGTTCGACGACTACTCCTTCCCCACCAAGACCCACCTGCTGGGTACCGATAAGAACGGTATGGATATGCTGACCCGTCT
>CAVBAZ010000150.1:0-19005 GCA_963593515.1 Bacteroidaceae bacterium | reverse complement strand
ATGCTCTTGCCATCCATACGCTCCGGGGTAGCCGTCAAGCCCAGCAGGATGCGAGGCTGGTAGTAGGCCAAGAGCTTCTGGTAAGTCGGAGCCGCCGCATGATGGAACTCGTCCACGATGATGTAATCGTAGAACTCGGGCGATGTCTTTTCCGTGAAGTTTTGCGAGTTGAAGGTCTGAATGGAGATAAACAGATTGTCGATGCTTTCCGGCTTATAGCTGCCCACAAACATCTCTCCGAAGTTTGCGTCCTTGAGCACGGCCCGGAAGGTATACAAACTCTGCTTGAGAATTTCTTCCCGGTGCGCCACAAAGAGCAGACGGCAAGGCTTGTCCGGATTCTGCTTGCGGAAGCGCTTGTAGTCCAACGCCGAGATGACCGTTTTGCCGGTACCGGTAGCAGCCACCACCAGATTGCGCGTGTAGCCCCGAACAGTGCGCTCCGCCTCCAGCTTGTCTAGAATCTCCTGCTGATAGGAATACGGATGGATGTCCATAGTATAGACTTCGGCATTGTTGGTGTCGAAGTATTTTTCTGCTTTCAGCGCACGGGCCAGACGCTCTTTCTGCCCCTCATCATAGTACTCAAATTCACGGTCATTCCAGTAATACTCAAAAGTGGCAGCGATCTTGTCGATGGTTTCGGGCAAGTCGCGTTTCGTTACCTTGGTGTTCCATTCAAGTCCGCTGGTCAGCGCCGCATTGGACAGATTGGACGAGCCCACATAGGCCGTCGTAAAGCCAGTATTACGGTAGAAGATATACGCCTTGGCATGGAGGCGTGTTGTCTTGGTATTGTAGCTGACCTTGATTTGCGTATCGGGCAGCTGGCGAAGTTCCTCAATGGCTTTTACATCCGTTGCGCCCATGTAGGAAGTGGTAATAATGCGGAGTTCACCGCCATTCTGAGTAAACTCTCGCAGCTCGTCCATAATGAGCCGCAAGCCGCTCCATTTGATGAAGGACACCAGCATGTCAATTCGGTCAGCCGAGACGATCTCTTTCTTGAGTTCCGTGAACATCTGCGGCTCATGCACTGCACCGGTGAAAAGTGAGCTTTGTGCGATGGAGGTTTCCGGGCGCTCTATGTCCGCCGCAGTTTTCCCCACAGCCAGCCGCGGATCGGCTTCCCGTAAAAGCGCAAGAAGTTGCTCTGCCCGCTGGTCAACGCCCAGCGCAGCAAAGTCAGCTTCTTTTGTCGTGTTCTGAATAAGAGCAACGATTTGGTTCGTCAACTCGACTTGTGCAGAAATATCCCCGCCGTTGTCCAGTACGTTGTCCAAGCCCTTTTGAACGACATCCGCCAGATATTGCGCCAACACTTTCGAGGCTTCCGCCTTGTCAATGGGCGCAACAAACTTGCGAGCCTCCGAAATCTCCGCAAGCTCGCTGGTCAGAGCATTGTTGATGACTTGTTCGTATAGACCGGGATGTAGCATAGCGGTGACTCCAATCAAAAGCAAGTTGCTTCTAGCTATTTATCCATAACACCAAAAAAATGCCGAATTCGCCTCAGAAGAGCAGGTCGCAGTTCAGTCTGATTCTTGTATCTCACTTGGTCATGCATTGAAATATTTGACCCAATTTCTTTCTTAGAATCAATTCCTTCGCGTGCCTGATATAGTAACAGGACCTTTTTACCTACACCTTGTGCATACCCTATTTCATGGTGAACATTTTTGTTACCATAAGAGAGATCTGCAATCACAAGAGATGCCTCCTGTATTCCGTCGACTATGCGGCGATAAATCTCATCGGAATATCCATCTTTATGTTCATCCACTTTGATAATTTTAAATTCAATCCCATCTTCTCGCTTTAAAATATCACGAATGTCTTTAATAGTCTGGAACGTATCTTCCGTTTCGGGACTAAATTGCATGGACATAAAGACCGATTTAGGCATGTTGTCATAGACTTTGTCAAAAATCTGTATTAAGTCTTCCATATGTATCTTGGGTGCGTGGGCAATGCTGTATTTGGCTACCCACGGTACAAAGCGCTGGTATTTGCATTGATCTGTAAATTTATAATAGGCAATAGCACCCATTACTGCTACATTTTGTGGGGCACCGTAAACTTGTGCTTCCTGTAACGCACCTTCTATCAAAGGTAGTTGACTGCAAAATTGCTCAACTGCTTCGTCCGCTTTGGGTAAATGACCATTTCTTATTAATGTATCATAGGTTTCACACAAGAAACTATATTTAGCATTTCGCGTTAGCAAAAATATTGCCGGATATTTCTCAAAGTTTTCTTTATTAGCAGTCTTTCTCGCAAGGTAGTATGGCCATCCAAACGATGGATCATTTAGCAACTTTTTATCTGGAAATACATCTATCCCTTCTAATATTACTTTTAGGTTTTCTTCGAGTCTTAGGGGAATTTGCTTCGCATTGATATTGTGAAAAATTGCTCGTACAAATTGGTCATTTTCACTTGGGTTGCGGAAAAGTAACAAACAAAACGGCAACAAGAAATCTGTTGTTACGTCATTCGCTGCACTTAACCTATGATTCCCGTCAACTCGTATCAGTTCGCAAACAGTTTCATCGAATTTTATATGTGCCAGATAAATTCTTTCAAATCTTGACACCCTGTCATATTGATTCAATATGTTTTTGCTTACATGGCGTGAAATATTGAATTGAAAGTTACCAACGCTTTTGTTCCAAGTTTGTCCCGAGTGTAAAGATTCATGAAACAATCCGATTTCATCAAAATCTTTAGTTCCATCAGTCAAGCTAGTGGCAAGGATCACTTCAGGGAAAAATTTATATTCGCCGGCATTTAAGAACCTCGCCATATCCCCCTTGTGTTCGTCGATCAAACTACGCTGCACGTCTGTATTTGGTGTTGAAATAGCACTTAGCATTTTGTACGATGCAAAACCTCGTAAGCAAAGGAAACTTCCCATGGAATATTCAAGAATACCACTCAACTTAATCACTTTACCACACCACCCTTTTCGTTTGTGAACTTTTCCGCCTCATCAATCTTGTACATCAATAGACTGGCAAACATAATTCGACGCATGGCATCACCTTTTCCTATAGAGATATTGGCGTGAGCTTTGGGATTACGCAGCGCCGCCATAGCACCAGCAAGCATAAAACGCGTTCCAAGCTGCATATTTCGTCCAGTTTCGTTGCTTAGATCACACACTTTAAGAACTGGCTCTTTGTCCGCAAACACCTTATTCATCAGAGCCTGTCCATCCGGAAGTTCAATAACCTCCGGATAATGCACCTTATAAATCCTTTTCACCCGATCATTGATCTCAATAAAAGCATCACAGGCTGCGTTGGAATAGTGCCCATCAGCAAATAGTTTCTGGGATACCTTGACAACTTGCGGATGTATCAACGCCCATTTATCATCCTGAATTGGTGTTTTCATTTGTTGCAAAGCTTTAAGAATTTCGATGACCTGGCCGAACACAACAGGGTCAAAGATCCCCCATCCGACGAACAATGCATCCTTTTTGGCAAACAACTCCCTACTAAAAAAAGGAAACTCTTTTTCAATATCTTGGGAAATGCGAATCAAACCATTTTTTATGTTTATAATGTCCATTTGTGATACAGGAATTGCTGTCCAATTGGGGCGGCTCGCAAGATTTTTTAGCCAACCATATACGATCTCGATCTTCTGAATATCCATGTCTAATCTCACATTCTCTTTTATTTGAAACATCCATAGATTACATATAAAGATTATCTTTCGCTTTGATCTATTCATTGCGCCGTTTGTTTATCCAGCGATACCATTAATTAAGAATATTTTTTTCGAATTCCAATTGTGCCATGTCGATTTCTAGTTCTGCCTGTTTCCTTAACCATGCTGCGTGTTCGTATTTACTCACGATTTCATCAGCAAATTTCTGCTGGATTTGCAGGGGGGGTAAGGGGATACGTACTTTTTTGAGGGTTTCGGAATTGACACCAGACTGATTATTAAAATTCGTGCATAAGAATTTCCAATATCCTTGCCTTAGTAACATATTAAAGAACGCTGCTACATAATATGGATTTGCTCCATCTTTAAGGCTCAAACGAGTAATATGATTAGAAGTTGCGCAGGCTCGTTCTGAACAGAAAACCGTACTTTTCCCCACAAGATCAATAGAGTTAGTATTGTTAAATAAGACTTCACCATTTTTACAATAATCCTCATTATTCAAAGCAGCAGAAGGAACATATTTCATTGTCTCAAAACTTAGTTCGCCGTCTGCTGTAATGCTAAACGGTCGAAGATGGGGGACCCTTTGATTATCCGGAAGATCTTCGGCTTGATCCTGTTTACCTGCTGCAAAACCAGACTTTATTGTTGTACAGATATCAGCAACAGTAACAACTGGATATTTTGAATTCTCAATACGGTTTTTGATCTCAATAAAAAGAGGTGAATAATGGTCTGCATCGATACGATCATCAATTGAAACATACTCGACTAAATATCCCGTTTCGTCATCTTGCTCGATTTCTTCGTTGGCAATAAAACGATCGAATTTTAATGCAATATCAACAAGCTGATTTTGGGATGTTTTTGCTCCGGTTGCATCATATCCAATAATGCGTGGTTTTGCCATAAAGACTTGTTTGCATTGGTGATTTTCATTATTTGCTTTTTTTCTTAAGAAGATAACAGACGCATTCACTCCCGCACCGAAATGTGCAAAAGCATCTTTTGGAAGACTAACTACAGCTATTAGCTGAAATTTTTGTTTAATAAATTCACGAACATATTGCGAAGAACTGTTTGTCAACATGCCATCCGGAAGAACAATTGCTGCTTTGCCTGTTCCCGGCTTTAGGAATTGCCAAATACGTTCTATAAACAACACTTCAGAACTTTGGTTCTTGCGCGGCTTTTTTTTCCCCTTTGCATCTACATTGCTTCCAAGTTCATAAGTAGACAAATAAGGTTTTTCTGCAAGGTTAATAGTAGAACCGAAAGGGGGATTTGTAAGAATCAGATCAAAATGATTCTCTGCAAATCCTCTGTTATGGTCGTGCATTTTGTCAATACTCTCAAGAGCGTCGTGGCTGATGACATTGGTATGACCATCATCATGGACAATCATGTTCATTTTTGCAACACGTGCAATTTCATCATTGATTTCTATTCCATAAAGGTGCTTTGCCGCAAAATCATGCCAATAGTTAAAATGATCTACAGTGCCTTTTTCGTAATAATCGCCAGCTTGTTTGCGCATATAATCAAGAGCGTGCAGAAGGAAACCGCCAGAACCACAAGCAGGATCAAGGACATCCCAATCTTGCTCGGGTTTCATCATTTTTACGCAAAACTCAATGATCGGACGTGGAGTAAAGTACTGTCCAAAATCGCCCTTAAAGAAACCATCCATAAATTGCTCGAAAGCAACGCCTTTAACATCGAGGTCTGTTTTGTTAAGGTTAATTGCCTCCAGGTGGGAAACGACAGTACGGAGCACACGATCATCAACCTTGATGGATTCCGTAAACACTTCAGGATCTTTGAGCTTTTGCTCGTTATAGATCGTGTTTATGCGCTCCGCCAATTTTGATGACGGTTCGTGTGTCTTAATCTGGAATTGATATGGTTCCCCCTTTTTGCGAGGCTTTTGTTCATCGCTGATTTTAACAAAAATAAGTTTGCAGAGTTCACCAAAGGCCGTAGGCGGAGAAAGACGCCCGCCCCCCCACAATGTTTGATGACATTTCTTGATTGCAGCAATCAAATCTTCTCTCGAAACAGGTTTTATATCATTGTCTGTTCCTTTGTAAAAACGGAACTCTTGAGGTTTGCCATATGCGCGAGGAAGATCAGCAAGAATGTTTTGCTCACGCTCAAATGCCCCGTATTTATCAGAAACATCTAAAACACGCCGAGTAGCTCCAGCAATGATAACAACATAATCTGCTCGAAGTTTTACCCAAGTTGCATTACCAACGCCCTGCTCAATTGCCTGATTAAATTCGGCATCAGTAACGCCTTCTTTTTTGCACTCCACAATTGCATACGGGCGCTTACAATCATCGTCGCTAAAAATAACTATATCAGCACGGTTAGTAGGCAATCTATCCGGCACAACCACTTCGACCTTGATACGGTTTGCTGGGTACTCATATTTGTAGATCAATTCAGCAAAGAATTCAGCACGAACTTTTTCCTCAGGATCCTCATAGTTTTCCACATGTTTTTCGGAGGTGATGTAATCAATTTTTCTGTTGCCTGTAGCGCCAGTAATATTGATATAACCATCTTTTTGAGCTCTTTGCAACGGCGTAAATAAAGCTGGTTCAAATGCTGTTTTAGCTATATCATTTTTCTGAAACATTTTATCCTCCTCAGTTTCCGTTATAGTTACAGTTAATTAAATAATACACTTTTCGAAATATTTATTGCTTTTAACTACGACTACAATAGCTCCAGTTTCCCCTTAGCTCTTATTGAGCATATTTTCGCCAAAGTCCGGAACAAGGTTAGTAAACAATCTAATATATCGGCTATGATCAATCTCCACATAGATCATATTTCTTTATTCGTCATGTAGGATTTCGACAATACTTTCAATATCATAATTTAGCGCCGTGCAAATCTTTGCGAGTATCTCCGTGGTAAACCTATTCCACCCTATTTGGTGACCAAGGCAGGGTTATTGCCCGCTTTTGCATACAGATCTTTTTCTTTATATTCTTATTGTTGCGCGTTCTCCATGTCTCTTATATCTCACAGGTATACACGTTTTTCCATGTGATACAACAATGCTCTGCCTCTCGGCAGAGCATTCGGTCTGTATGACTATGCTGCCAAGGCCTTACAACACTCGACAGCGTTGTTTATAATGATAGCACATTCAGCCGGAATAAGCAAGGAAATGATAGATTTGCACGATTTTGCAAGAAAAATTCTTTAAATACTAGCGTGTTAGCGTTCCAACACAGAGAAAAAGAGTTCATTCAACTCATTCCAGTCCTGCACTGGTGCATCTGGCAGCTTTTCGATCTGCTCTTTCACGCTCACGATGCCAGCATCTAGATATCGATTCAATTGATCGATTCGTGGGATCTCCTTGATTTCCGGTGAATTCATTTTCAAATCCAACAGTTGATAGACCGTTTCAGACAGGTCAACAGGAAGCTCACTTTTTACAAGGTCAGAAAAGAGCATAGGTGGCGGTGTCCCTTTTTCAAGGATCCACTTACAAGCCAGAATCGGTCTGAGCACATAAAAGTACTTCTTTGCACGCACCATCTCACCTCTAAGATAATCGCGGTAGTTTCCCTCTGCCATGTGTAAATAGTGCCACAAACCAGCCTTTGAGGAGAAATACTTCTGCATGATCGGTCTAAATTGATCCGCAAATGCACTCGTCTGGTAGATGATCGGCGACGAAAACCATTCAAACACCGTGGGATTGGACTTATGCAGCAAACGCAGTGTTTTATCAATATCCCAACCATTGATGTCAAGTTCGTCATTGATAGGCACTTCTATCACATCGCGGGCTCTGTCCAGACGAAGGTATGCTTTTTCCGGACGCACATAAATAAAGCGGACATCATAATCGCTGTCCGGAGAGGCAAAGCCCCATGCACGGCTACCTGATTCAACAGCCAAGAGAATACGGCATTCCTCAAGCCGTTCGATCTCGCGCAGTTTTTCCTGAATTAGTTTCTTCATGGTCAACGCCTCCTATAGGATATTCCTTTACTGGTGCGGTTTTATTATATCATTCTGCTCTACTGTTTGCAATTTCCACGCAGAAATGAAAGACGCTTCCTCCCAACATCGGTGAACATTCACTGGTGCTGGATGGGAAGCGTTTTAGATTAAATAGATTCACAGCGGAATCTCTATTTTACGATTGTGTATCCCGCCTGTTTGAGAGCATCCAGCGCCTTTTCATAATGCTCCGCTTTCGTCAGGACATAGTCGGTGTTATAGGTGGAGATGGCGAAGATGGGGATGCTGTTCTCAGCCAGAAGCGCGGCGATTTTGGAGATGATCCCCACCAGTGAGAAGTCCAGAACGCCCTGAATACGGAAGCCCTTCCATCCGTCGTCCCGTCGGATCACATTGGTGGGCACGTCGCCGATGGCGCAGACCAGAGAATACTCCTCGTCCGTTTTGCCGGTGAAGCAAAATTCTGCCGCCCAATTCACCTGCGAGTAGTCCACCACCTGACACACGGTGAAGTCCTGCTCAAGTGCTTTGATTTCCATGCTGTTGTCCTCCTCGACATTGCTTTCAGAAAAGGATCTGTTCCGGCTTGATCTTGTCCGCCTCCGTGATGGGGCGGATCACACGGCAGGGCGCACCTGCCGCCACGACACCGGCGGGAATATCGTGCGTCACCACACTCCCGGCTCCGATGACCGTGCCTGCGCCGATGGTCACACCGCCGCAGACAGTTGTGTTGGCACCGATCCAGACGTCGTTCTCCAGCGTGATGGGCGCAGATGTGCCGATGCCGCGGCTGCGCTGCTCCGGATCAACGGAGTGGCCGGAACAGGCCAAGCAGACGCCCGGTGCGATAAAGGCTCCCGCGCCGATATGAACCGGAGATGTGTCCAAAATCACGCAGTTATAGTTGATCACCGCCAGCCCGTGGACGTGAATATTGAAGCCGTAGTCACAACGGAAATCAGGCTCGATGTTGGTCAGCGAGTGATAGGTACCCAAAAGCTCCCGCAGGATGGCGCGGCGCTTCTCCGCGTCCTCCGGGGATGCCTGGTTATACGCCCAACAGAGCTGCTTGGCACGTCTCTGCGCCTCCGCCGGGGCGTTTTCATACCCGCAGGCATACGCCGCGGGATGTTTCATCAGGTCGATCGGATTCATAGGATGCTCCCTTGTTGATTGTAATTGCTGGTATCGGAATGTAAGTTACGTTCGCTTTTATCTTACCAGAAGCGCCAGCGCCAGCATATGTACCGGATAGAATGCATAACAGGCATACTGGAATGGCTTGCTGTGGTAGCCCTGCCGCCCGCGATAAAGCCAGATGGGTATGAGCGCCAGCAGCGCAAGCCCTTGCTGACAGAGCTCAAGCTCCATGCCGAAGAGCGAAACGGGGTACAACTGCCCGCCGAGCATCTGCACATTGATCCAGTACAGCGCCACGATCTGTCCGAGCAGCTTCCACCACTTCCTGCCCCGGAAGAAGTAGAAAACGAACACGGTCAAAACACCCGCGCCGTAGTAGTCCACCATTCCTACCGTGCCGAGGATCGCGCCAAGTATTGTTACACCTATGCAGGCAAGGACGTAGCACCATGTCTTTCTCTTTTGCCTTACTTTTTCCATCAAGTGGATGCCCAGCAGACCGATAAGCAGCGTCCAGATGACATTCTGGTGCACAGGATAAAACCATATCCCGCCGTACATCAGGTCGAAGGGTATCTCGGAGAGCAGCGCAAAGGCCAGCATCCGCAGGGCGTAGCGCTTGAAGCTCCGCGTGTGGAAATAGCCCTCCACCGCCATGAAAGCAAACATCGGGAAGGCAAGTCGACCCACGCATGTGAGCCACTCCTGCGCAGGCAGAAGTGTTGCCCACAGGTGATCCATCAGCATGAAGGCCATCGCCAGAATATGCAGCGTCGCCGCACTAAGGTCAAATCGTTTTTTCATCAACATCTCCTCACAGCTGCCTGCGCTGCCATAGCATCGCATACTCTTTCTCACCAGTGGATTCATCCAAGCCCTCGCGCTGGATCACGAAGCCTTCCCTTTGGTAAAAACGGATCGCCCGTGTGTTCTTCTGATATACGCTCAGGTGCAGCGCATCTTTTATGGCTTTCATATGATCCAGCAGGCGCTTGCCGATACCTTGCGACTGCATCTCGCCGGAAACAAAAATCCCTTCGATATATTCGCCGGTCAAGCCAGCAAAAGCCTGTATTTCTCCGGCGCTTTCATACACATAGACCTCCGCCTGCGGCAGCATTTCTTTCACCGGCTCGAAATTGTTTCTCCAGTACGCGGCAGGAATGAAATCGTGGGCCTTTAGATTTGCGTTTAACCACAGCGCCATCACCCTGTCTATGTCTGTTTCCTGTAATCTTCTGATCATGATTGTTGTTCTCCCTAAACGGATCGCACCGGAATACTTCATAGCGTTTGTCCGCATCTTTATCACCAATTATATCATCCCGCGGCCATTCCGGCAACCTTGCTCCTCGTCAGATGTGTCAGTGTTATTGACGATATAGAAACGCCACCGTATGAAGGGTCATACGATGGCGTTTATCCTTTATACTGGCGGCGTGGATTCTGTCCCAAAGGCATCACAGGTTGAACTCATACATTTTGAACTCCGTCCATCCGGTGTCCTCGTAAAACATCGTTTTGGCCTGTACGAACTGGAAGCCGCATTTTGTGTACAGTTTTTCCGCGGCGGTATTCCGTCCGAGGATGTCCAGCCGTACCGCTTTTTTGCCGTTCGTCCTTGCGTATTGCAGGATTTCTTCCACCACTCGCTGGCCGACACCCTTACCCTGCTGCGCGGGCCAGACGCCTAACGCGTGAGGGATCAGCACCTCGTCATCCCGGCAGTTCAGGCTCCAGGGAATACCGGCGTAGCCCTCATTGGACTCGCTGTTGAGAATGGCGCAGGCGTACAACTGCCCATCTTCCTCCAGCGTGAACAGTTCTCCCCGCAACAGGCTCTCCCGCAGGAACTCGTCCGTGGGATAGATGCCCTTTTTCCAGCCGATCACATCGTTCTGATCCTGCATCTCATCGATGAGATCCCAATAGAAGTTTTTGATACACTGGAAATCATTACTATGTGCTTTTTGGAAAATCATATCAGGCCCTCCTGACTGCCTTGATGGATGCCGAGCATCGTTGTTGACCGATTATAGCATTCTGCTCTTGCGTTTGCAATGGCCTGTTGGCATTGGTTTACTTGCATCCTATCCGCTTCATGTACAAAAGCGGATAGGGATCACCGGCTTCATCGTGGTCGGTTCGCTTATAGGCCGCAAAGCCCATGTGTTCATAAAAGCCCACGGCCTGCGGATTCTGCTCGTTGACCGTGACCTCGCAGATGCCATACCGGCGGATACCGTAGTCAAGGAGCTGCCGCCCAAGTTCGGCGCCACGCTCCTCTGGAGAGAGAAACAGCATCTCCAGACGCTGGCCCTCCACCCCCATAAAGGCGGCGGGACAGCCGGTTTCCCGCTCCGCAATGACCAGACGGGACACATCGGTCAACGCCTGCGGAACGTATTCTTTGATTTTTCGCACCTCCGCGTCCGACAGAAACAGGTGGGTGGCGCGGACGGAAACTTCCCAGATCACCAAAAGCTGGTGGATCAATTCCGGAGTTCTATCGTGAACCTCGTAAATATTCATGGTGGTACTCTCCACAAGTTACAGCGTGACATTCGGATTTGTATATTGCCCGTGCCGCTGGGTGTTCTTTCCGTACTGGATGGCAAACTTGGGGCAGCGATGCAGACAGCCAAGGCACAGTGCGCACTTCTTTTTGACCCACACCGGCTTTTTCTCTTGCATCTCAATGGCCCGAACCGGACATTGTTTTGCACACAGTCCGCAGCCGACGCAGCTTTCCTCCACACGGAAATGCGCCGTTCGACGCTTATCATTGTTGTAAATCGGCTGCGCAAACCAATCGGCCAGAAACGCAGGAACGTGCGGTGTCATACGTCGGTTGGTATGGCGCTCACCGATCTTGCGGATCGCATCGTCGATCTCCGCTTCCGTCGTCCTGGAAAACGCCGCTACTTTTTCAGGCGTAGAGAGGTCAAAAATCGGCGTCCATGTGTCCGGCATCCGCACGGAATAGAATGCGTCGATTTTCTTCCCGCGAATTGCTTTGCCTGCCATGGCGTCGGATGCTCCCGGCGTTGTGCCATAGGTGGCAATGAAGTAGAGGTAATCCGTATGGAAATCCGCTTTTTCAAGGAACTCCTTCACAATGCTGGGAAGTCCCCAGAAGTATGTGGGAACGACGACACCAATCGTGTCATCCGTGAACGAATACACGCTGCCTTGGATGCAGTCAACGATGGACACCGTTTCCTGACCAAAAGCCGACGCAAGCCTGGTGGCAACGTATTTGCAATTTCCGGTGGCGGAAAAATATAGGATCATATGACACCTCCAAAATACAGCTAAACTGTCCCGATATACGCGACCGTATCCGCTGGAACGGCGATGCGGCCATTTTCAGAAAATGTATCGAATATCTCACAGACTTCTCTCAAGTACTCCTCATACCCGGCATCGCCCTCTTTGGGCGAATACGAGGAGGATAGCACCCTGTCGATATACCCCTGCCGGTCGTAGCGCTGTGTGTTATCGGCGCGGTATATTTGGCACGGCCCGTCAAAAAACGCCTTGCAGGTCTCGTCGTTCACACCGTTGGAAAAGCCGCGGAATCCGGAGTTATATCTGCGCTGCAAATCGGCAAGCGCTTTTGTACCGGCCACGCTTTCATGGCGGGAATTGTAGACGATCACGACCTTGCCGCCCGGCTTCAAAACACGGCGGCACTCTTTGCGGAACGCTTCCGGCTCGAACCAGTGAAAGGCCTGTGCCGCGGTTATCAGATCGACGCTGTGGTCGGGAAGCCCCATATGGCTGGCGCTCCCGTCTACCGAAATAAAGTTCTTGTTGTGGGTGAGCTTCTCTTCCGCCTTTTCCCGCATATCGCGGTTCGGCTCCACCGCAAAGACCTTGCAGCCGAAATCCAGCAACTGCTGGGTAAAAATCCCCGTGCCGGAACCGATGTCCGCCAGTACGCTCCCAGCAGTAATGTGGAGCGTATCTCTCATATACGCAAAAAGCCCGTCGGCATATGAGGGCCGCCCTTTCGCGTAGACCTCGCCTTTACCGTCAAAACGCTTTGTATGATCCGCGAATTCTTTCATGGCCGCACTCCTTGTAAGGTTCGATTTGACAATAGCTCTGCCATGAATTATACCATCCCACTGCACCCCTTGGCAACCTCACCTCCCGCCCTTTGTCCCGAACAGATTCGTCTCTTCTTTGTTTACACCGACCCAAAATCTGTGCTACTGTCCTCGCAGAAAACACTTACATATTATTTTCTCTACAAATATCGCTTGATTTTATATCACGTTGGTGATACAAAATCGTTCTGCTCCATAGGAAGAAAGCGCAAAACTGAATGTATCCTTAAATAACAAAAGGTAAAAATACTTTCCCCCGCCCTGAGCGGGGGAAAGTATTTTTACCTTGGCAGGAAATCGTCCAACCGAGAAGCAGAAACTGCACAGGCTTCTATAAAGGAACATTTCCTCCACATGCCGCAATCCCGTTCTTACAGATCTCGGGACGATTGGATTATAATAGTGCGGCAAGGCGTTGATATAACGTCCATCCTGTGAGAAAAGTTTGCATATCGAGCATGTCGATCAATGACTCTTCTCATAGGCCACAATAGCGTCTACTTTTTTACCGGATCGCTCGTTATAAATATATTCACAGTCCAGATAGGCGCTGATCAGTTCCTTGGCCAACATATTTCCCACGGTCTGACAGCCGATGGTGATAATGTTGCAGTTGTTGCTCAGACACGCTCGTTTCGCGGAATACACATTCCCTACGTTAGCAGCATAGGCCCCCTTCACCTTGTTGGCTGCCAGCATTACGCCGATACCGGTTCCACAGAATAGAATACCGCGGTCGCATTTTTGAGCCGCCACAGCCTCGCCCACCTTGGTAGCCACATGGGCATAGATCACGTCGTCGCTGCCGAAATCCACCACCTCATGGCCCAGTGAGCGAACATATGTCATCATTTCCTCTTTATACGCCTGGGCGTTGGGATCGCAGCCCATTGCAATAATCATTGATAATTCCTCTTTTCTATTAAAACTCCACTTCACAGCCAAGAAGTGTTCTGCCGATTTTTTTCAGGCTGGTTTCCTCACCGGCATAAACCCATGTGCTGATAGCATCCACACCAGCCGGTCTTCCCTCATCGCCGAAAAGCGCGGGAAGACTGCATTCGATCTCCGAGAACCCGTCCTCTGGGCCTCCGTCATTGTATATATGTACCGAGAAGCCCCGTACTCCCTGCCGCAGAGGTGGTTCCTCCTCATAGTGGCCTGCGGGGTCGTTGGGAAAGCTTCTCACCAGCAGGCAACAGTGCCCGTTCCACCGGCAGGCATAGCCCAGCCGTCCCGTCACCGCTGCCGCATGATAGCCTACCTTATATCGGTTCCGGCCTGTAGCCTCCAGCACAACGCAGTGCTCCCGTACCGTTTCAAAGGGGGCCGCCGGTTCATAGTAGTCCGTCCCCCGCTCAGGGGCATACATAGGGATATAGATTTTTCCGCCGGGCATCACCTGCAGCAAACTCCATGGCTCTATCGCAGCACCGCTGCCCTCCACGCGGACAGTCTGGGTGAATCCGCCGAAATCCACGCCCCGGCGCAGCGCCGCAGCGTCCGGCAAGCAACGCAGCGGATCCGGACACGCGGAAACTATCTTCCACACCCGGAAGGCCGCCGTCTCCGCCGTGCCGTCCTGCGTGGTAATGTTCACATCTTGCACCGCCGTGCAGCCGTCGTCGGACATCCGATACTGTCCCGGGTCGATGGCCTCCGGTGTGTGCAGCGTCTCCCAGAAGCGCTGCCGGTCACTGACCGAATAGCGGATCTCCGGCCCAAACCACAACCGGTCGCCGCCGTAATTCCATGCGGCACTCTTCAAAAAGTCTCCCGCCACTTTTTCCTCCCGCAGCTGCGGCGCAGTCCACAGAAGGTTGTCCTGCCTCCCATTCTCAAATATACCCAGCACCCGGCCGCCTCTTTCCGCCAGCAGTAGGGAAAAGGTCTCCGAAATGGCCACCACGCGGTTTTTAACACCGCCCAGTTCCAGTCGTCTGATCAGTTCTTCTTTCTTCAAAGCCTTCGCCCTCCCTATCCTTCCTGGATCGTATTCAGGCTGATAATGGTGGACCCAGCCACAGTCACACACCGTGCCGCCACTTGATTGGCGGTCCTGGCGCTCTCCGCCAGAGGCAACCCCAGGCAGCAGTTGCCCACCAGCACCCCAGCAAAGGCATCTCCGGCACCCTGAGTGTCCACTGCCTGCACCGGCACACCCTCCAGCTCCTCTGTCCTCCGGCCGTCGATCACCACCGCGCCGTCGCCGCCTAGTGTGATAACTGCGCTATAGATGCCTTTCTCCCGCAGGAGGCCCGCCGCGCGGCAGGCATCCGCCCGGCACCCTATCCGGCATCCCAGCAGCTCCGATGCCTCGTGCTCATTCACGATCAGCAGGTCCACCAGCGTCAGCAGCTTCTCCGGCACCGGCTGATAGGGAGACAGATTCAGCACCGTTTTGGCGCTATGGGCTTTGGCCTGCCGAAAATAATCCGTCACGGTCTCCACCGGTGTCTCCAACTGGGCCATCAGCCAATCGCCCTCTGCAAAGGAGATCTCCTGCCGCTGTACGTCACGGTTGGCGCCGCCATTTACCACAATCAGGTTCTTCGCCTGCCGGTCCACTAGGATCACCGCCGAGCCGGTAGGCAGACCGCTGCGCTGCAAATAGCGCATGCCCACATGCTGCCGCTGCAGCGCGTCGATCATCGCCTGACCGTCTTTTCCCACAGCGCCGATGATCTCCGTCGCGGCGCCTGTCCAAGCCGCGGCTGCGGACTGGTTCAACCCTTTTCCACCGGCAGCGCTCTGGCTGAAAACAGAGGTAATGGTCTCCCCTTCGCCCGGCAGCCGGTCCACATAATACGTGGTGTCCATATTCAAGCTGCCCAAAACATAAACGTTTGCCATATGGTTTACCCTTTCATCTGGCTGTTTTTGTGGGATAAGGGACAAATACGCCATGTATTTGTCCCTTATCCCTATACATTAAAGCAGAAAGTTTCCCGCAATCACTTGATCTTGTTGGGCCACAGCTCGTCGCTGTCAGCATTGTCCTTGGTCACGGCCACGGGGCTCAGCTGAACGTGAGTGTCAGCAATGGCATCGCCGTTGATGGCGGACAGCACCGTCTCCAGGGCCTCAGAGCCCATGATCAGCAGTCCCTGCTCAGCCATAGCGTCGATGTAACCGGCCTTGACAGCCTCGATGCCGTTGGGACCGCCGTCCACAGAGGTGATGATGATATGGCCGTCCTCACCGACAGCGACATACTTGCCCAGCTGGTCCAGTGCGGCGCTGACGCCGCTGTGCATGGCGATGTCAGAAGCCTCAAAGATGGCGTTGATGTCCTGATTGGCCTGGAAACCGTCCAGCACGGCCTTATAAGCCTCCTCGTTGTCCCACTCAGTAGGGAGAGCGCTGACGATGGTGATGCCAAGCTCCTCGCAGCGGCCGGCAAAGCCCTCGTGTCTCTCCAGACCGGCGGAGGTGGACTGTGCGCCCAGCAGTTCAAGGACCTTCAGATCCTCGGCCTTCATGCCCTGCGCCTCAGCGGCGGCCAGCATCAAATCAGCGGATTCCACGCCGTGCTGATAGTTGTCGGACTCGATGGTGCAGGTGGCGATGTCGCCATCAACACTGCGGTCCATGCAGACCACAGGGATACCCGCGTCCACCGCTTCCTTCACTTTACCGGCCAGAGCGGAGGAGTCCACCGGCAGCAGAATGATGCCGTCCACACCGGAGGTGATAAAGTCCTCGATCTGGCTAATCTGGGTCTCGGCGGAACCCTCTGCGGAGACAGCCTTGATCTCCACGTTGCCCTTGGAGGCAGCCAGATCCTTGATACCGATCAGGTTGGCGGCATAGCCGTCAGAGGTCAGGTCGTGCAGGGACACGCCGATCACGATCTTGTCGCCCTCGTCGCCGCCGTTGTTTGCGTTCGCGTCAGAGTCGTTGCCCGCAGAGCCGCAGGCAGCCAGGCTGAACATCATAATCAGCGCCAGCAGCATTGCAAAGATTTTCTTCATTTTTTCCTCCTATTATTATTGTTTCTTGATCTATAATAACGGACTGTGCCGCTATTAACTGTCTTTGTCGATCCGGATACGGATGGCATCCAGAATGATGGCGATCATAATGATCAAGCCGCGGGCCACATTCTGCATGTTGGCATCCACGCCCAGCAGGTTCAGCGCGTTGTTGATCACGCCCAGCAGCAAAACACCCGCCAATGTTCCGATGATGCTGCCCCGTCCGCCGGTCATGCTGGTTCCGCCGATCACCGTGGCGGCGATCACGTTCATCTCCATACCGGAGCCCATTGAGGCATAAAACGCGCCCAAGCGGGCCGTCTGCAAAATACCGGCGATACCGGCCACCGTGCCGGAGATGATATAGGTCAGCAGGATCGTCCGCTCCACACGGATACCCGACGCTCTGGCCGCCTCCATGCTGCCGCCCACCGCCAGGACTTTCCGGCCAAAAACGGTATAGCTCAGCAGATAGTGGAACACGATATACAGCACCAGCACCGCCCACAGCAGCGCCGACACCCCCAAGATCTTGGACTTCGACACCGCCACCAGCGCATAGGGCAGGTTCGTCCACGATTTACCCTTGGAGATGAACAGTACCATACCCGAGGCGATACACTGGGTGGACAACGTCACCAGCATTGAAGGGATGTTCATATAGGCCACCAGCGCACCGTTGATCACGCCGATCAGTGCGCCCACCAGGATCATCACCAGCATCGCCACATACCACGGCGCCTGATAGAACTGCACCAGCGCCACACCGCACACACTGCACAACCCGATCAGATTGCCCACCGAGATGTCGATGTTGCCCGTACAGATCACAAACGTCATGCCCAGCGCCAGCACACCCATGATGGAGGACTGCAGCGCCACGTTCATCAGGTTGGATACCGTCAAAAAGTTCTTATCCAGAATCGCCATCACCAGGCACATCAGGATCAGCAGCACATACGCGCCGTTTCGCAAAAGGAGCGTCAGCAGCCGCTTTCTGGCCGCCTTGCCCGTATCTAACGTAACCAATTTACCCATCTGCTAATTTCCTCCCATTGATGTTGCCAGCAGGCTCTCTTTGGTGATCTCCTCTCCTGCCAGCTGAGCCACCAGCTCGCCCTTACGCAGCACCAGCACCCGGTCGCACAGGTTGATGACTTCGTTCAGTTCACTGGAGATGACCAGCAGAGCCATTCCCTGCTCCGCCAGCTCACTGAGGATCGAATAGATCTCCTTTTTCGCGCCCACGTCCACGCCCCGCGTCGGTTCGTCCAGGATCAGGATATCCGGCTCGATATTCAGCCACTTGGCGATGACCACCTTCTGCTGATTGCCGCCGGAGAGATAACGCACGATCTTCGAGGGCTTGTCCGTGGCGATATTGAACCGCCGGATATTCTCCTCTGCCTTCTCCCGCTCGGCCTTCACGTCCAGATAGCCCAGCAGCCGCTTCAGCCTGTCGATGCAGGCGATGGTCAGATTGCGCTGCACCGAGTGCTGCAAACAAAGTCCCTCGACGCGCCGGTCCTCTGTCACCAGACCGATGCCCAGCCGGCCCGTCTGGGCCGGATCCTTGATCCAGACCTTCTTCCCATCCACGAACACATCACCGGAGACGAAGGGTTCCAGACCATAGATGCTCCGCACGATTTCCGATCGTCCTGATCCCAGCAAACCGTACAGTCCCACGATCTCGCCAGGCCGTACACTGAAGGAGATATCCCGGAAACGCTTCTTGTGGGTCAAGCCCTCCACCCGCAACCGCTCCTCACCGAAGCTTCTGCAGTGAGCCTCATACATCTCTCCCTGATCGCGCCCCAGCATCATGTGGATCAGTTCTTTCTGGCTGGTGGTCTTGGCGGAGACCGTGTCGATCACAGCGCCATCCCGCATCACGGTGATGTTGTCACAGATCTCAAACAGCTCATCCAGCCTGTGGGAGATAAAGACAATGGATACGCCCTTGGCTTTCATTTTCCCGATCAGCCGGAACAGCGTGTCGACCTCTCTGCTGGTCAGGGACGAGGTGGGCTCATCCAGCACCAGTATCTTCGTATCCATCGCCAAACAACGCATGATCTCCACCAGCTGCTGCT